>JBBQIG010000014.1:0-19224 GCA_038324715.1 Anaerolineae bacterium
CAAGCCCCAGATACCTTTTCCCTTCTCTTCCTCTCCTTTTCTTACCTCTTCTTACCTCACCCCAAACTAGCATCTGAACACAACTTCTAGCTTTAAACTCACCACAATTTAAGACGCACAATCTTTGTACTATCTTTGCCCAATACATATCTAGAGTAAAGTTGCTTTTTGCAAATCCGGCTATACTTACTACGCTAGTAATTGATTATTCAGACATAACATTTTGCGGTCTAAAACTTCTTACATGAGCTCTCTTCCAGTGCAACCGGAATTTAGCTTAGTCGCCGAATAATTCATAGGGCATACAAAACCAAGGTATTCAATCAGTGCCCGAATTAGGAACCACAGAGACTTCTTTATGATCAGCCCGCGCTGGCGCAAAATATTGCGCGAATTATGGATGAATCGCGCCAGAACGTTATTGGTTGTTGCATCGATTGGCGTTGGCATTTTTGCGGTTGGCACTGTGCAACATCTCCGCACAGTCATTCTAAGCGAAATGCAGGCAGTTTACGATGCGAGCGTAGCAAGCCAAGCCACACTGTTTGTAAGTGGGGCAAATGAAGATACGCTGGAGGCAATTCGGCGCATGCCAGAGATTGCCGATGCACAAGGTCGTGCAAGTCTACGCGTGAAGGTACAGGTGACAGCGGACAAATGGGAGGGTCTCTCCATCACCGCCATAGACGACTTTGAAGATATTCGCATCAACCTCATTGAACCGATCTATGCTATCAATAGGCACCCCAACTTTGGTGCAGAGCAGACACAATGGCCGAAGGATGATGAGATCGTCCTAGAGCGAGGTAGCCTTGATGCCCAAGACGCGCTACCAGCAGGGTCTAAGGTTGGCAGCACGCTCAACATTGAGACTCCCGATGGTAAATATCGCACTGTGACGATAGCAGGAGCCGTTTACGATCCCAATGGTTTCCCAGCAGCCTTCACCGGCGCAGCCAGTGCCTATGCCAATTTTAATACTCTTGAGCGGCTTGGCGGGGGCAAAACTTTTAGCCAGATTGAATTGCGTCTCAATGGCACGCCAGAGCAATTGCTTGACATCGATTACATAACCACTGTCGCTGAGTCGGTGCGCAGCAAGTTAGAAAAAGCAGGCTACACGGTTCCCCGGGTGTCTGTACCCGATCCAGGTACATTGGCATTGCAGACGCTCTTCGACTCTCTGGCACTACTGCTCACGCCCTTTGGGTTGCTGGCACTATGTCTCAGTGGCTTCCTCCTCATCAATACGATCTCAGCCCTGATGGCGCAGCAAATTCGCCAAATTGGCGTCATGAAGGCCATTGGTGCACGCCGCTATCAAATTGTGTGGATGTATTTAGGAACAGTCCTGATCTACAGCGTGGCGGCATTGATAATTGCGATTCCACTTACCGTTTTTGTAGCCGGTGCCTTAGTAAGCTTCCTCGGCGGTTTTATCAATGTGGATTTTCCACGATGGTCATTACCCACCAATGTTTTCTTAATCCAATTGAGTGTGGGCATTATCGTTCCCCAACTTGCAGCGTTAGTTCCCGTTTTCAAAGGCACTTCCATCACCGTACGTGAAGCGGTTAGCGACTATGGCACGGGGGGTAATAATCGGAGTGAAGGATGGTTGACGCGCGTGCTCGCCTCCATTCGTGGCATGTCGCGCCCCATGCAGCTCTCGATACGTAATACTTTCCGGCGTAAAGGTCGCCTTGCTCTCACGCTGATTACCCTCGTGCTGGGTGGCATGCTCTTTATGACTGTAGGCAGCGTGCGTGCCTCATTAGATGAGTTGATTACCAAAGGTTTGGATTACTATCAGTTTGATGTGCAGTTCCAGATGGCGCGCCAGTATCGCAGCGCACAAATTGCCACTGTCGTCAACAGCCTACCAGAAGTAGCGTTATCTGAAGCTTGGGATTCAACCACTGCTATCCCCATTCGTGCCAATGGCAGTGAAGGTGATCCGCTCAACATGACCGCGCTCCCTGCCGCAAGTGCAATGGTCATGCCAACCCTTCTACAAGGGCGCTGGCTCTTGCCAGATGACCAAAATGCAATTGTCTTGAGTCAAAATGTACTTTCTGCCGAACCAGATGTGAAGGTGGGTAAAACCCTGACACTGGAAATCAACGGTAAAAAAGCAGAGTGGATAGTTGTCGGTATTGCCCAAGTCCTGGGCGGGCCTCCCGATGTCGTGCCAATCTATGTCAACTACCCCTACTACGCTCGACTCACCAACAATGTGGGTAGAGCTGCGAGTATTCAGGTGAAGCTAACGCCCGACAGCCGCCTCACGCAAGATCAAGTTGCCACCCTGCTCACAGAACGGTTCGAAGATGCAGGTTATCAGGTGAGCGGCACCTTCACAATCGACACATTGCGTCGCTTTACGGGGAGTTTCTTTGACATCATCGTCTACTTACTTCTATCGATGGGAGTCTTAATTGCATCAGTAGGTGCACTGGGATTGATGGGTACCATGAGCACCAACGTCATTGAACGCACGCGTGAAATAGGGGTCATGCGTGCAATTGGCGCATCCGATTGGTCTATACAACGCATCGTCATCGTCGAGGGCGTCTTCATCGGCTGGATAAGCTGGATACTCGGGGCAATCCTAGCATGGCCCATCGGTGCTCTCCTTACCAGTACAGTGGGCGTTGTACTCTTCCAAACCCCTTTGCCCTACACCTTTTCAAGCACGGGTCTCTTCATCTGGTTTGCAATCGTGACCATCCTCGGTGCGCTGGCGAGTTTCCTTCCTGCCTGGAATGCCTCGCGGTTGACCGTGCGCGAAGTTCTCGCCTACCAATAGCAGCTATGCCCAAACTTCAATTCTGTGACATGTTGCAGTAAAATGTAAATGCTTTGCGCTACACGCTGATAAACGACCTGAAGGTCTGCCTCTGGAGCAGATAGGTGGGGTGCAATAAACGCTTCCACAACATGAGTAGAACACTAGGCTGTGAATATGGATACAACATTGCATCTGAACCTCGGTTCACTAGACTATCCACCTAAACCGGGGTACTTCAACCCCTTCATGGAGCTCCAAATAAAGTAGCAAGACGCCTTATATGACGACCCAGCCTGCCCCACCACGCGCAATTGCCGACAGTGCCTTTACACTCAGTCAATTCATGCAACCCGAACATTCCAACAGCCAGGGTCGCGTCCATGGTGGCGTCGTGCTAAAGCTCTGCGATGAATGCGGCGGCATTGTTGCCATGCGCCATGCCCGACGCCCCGTCGTCACAGTCACGGTTGATAGCGTCACCTTCCACCGCCCCGTTGAGTTAGGTCATCTCCTACTAATCCACGGGCGTCTCACCTATGTGGGTAAAACCAGCCTTGAAGTAGAACTACGCGTCGAAACCGAAAACCTGCTGACAGGCGAGATTACCCATACCAACAGCGCCTACTTCGTCTACGTCGCTCTAGATGATAAGCGTCGCCCCACCCCAGTGCCGACATTAGCACTAGAGGATGAACAAGAAACAAGACGCTTTGAACAAGGCCGCGCACGCCAAGCGGCTCGGTTGGCGCGGTCAGGTCAATGACACGATGGTTGCTACCGATCGGCTTGGTGATGGCGTTGGTCGGCTATTTCGGCCCTTGGGTCGATCACCCTGTAGCGGGATTAGTCATTACAGGTTTGGACATGGGAGAATATGTCAAGTTCCTGCCCATCGTCCGAGAGGGCACAATCTCCATCTGGCGTCCTGGCTTCTATCTCCCACTCGTCGCCATCAGTCTTGCTGCGATCATCGCCGCCTATCGCAGCGACCTGGCCTACCGTTGGTGGCTACGTGCACCACTCCTGGCTCTTGCCACAGTTGCAGCCATCAATCTCGTCCCCCCCGCCTGGACACCCGCGCGGCTACTAGAGCCAGAGTTCCGATTCCAGACCACCAGCCTCTTACTGTTACTGGTTGGCGTGGCGCTGGCCCCTTTCCTGGCGCTGATTCCACGCACCCTTGTTGCCATTCTTGTCACGTTCTTGGCAGGAATCGCATTCACGCTTCCCTTCTACACATTCATGCAACTACTACCAACCATCGAAGAGCTATACAATCAGCCACTGACGGCAGCCTGGGGCCTTTGGCTAATGACGCTGGGCCTGCTCATCGTCATCGTCGCATACTGGCGACTACCCTCTCAGCCATCCTCTCCAGAAATCTATAGGAAAATTGTAGCAGAATAGGAAACAAGCTATGCGTATAGGGGCGATGAACGATCCGCGCCGTCCACTGCTCGAAGAAATAGAGTGGATTTCCAGTAACGGTTTTGATTATGTCGATCTCACAATTGAGGCGCCTGGTGCGGCTCTTGAGACCACCAACTGGAAGAATGTCAGCGACGTGCTTGAGCAGAGTGGGCTGGGAGTAATCTGTCACGCCGCGCCCTACTTCCCCATCGAGAACCCGTCACCGCTTGTACGCCAAGCTGCGTTGGATGAGCTACGCCGCTGCATTGATGCTACACACATCCTCAAGGCAAGTCTCTGCACCACCCACTTCCGTGGATGGCCCGCCCACCTCAGTGATGCGGCTGGCTACGACTACTATCGCCAAATGTACGAAATTTTAGTACAGCATGGGGCAGCCCAAGGCGTAGCGGTGGCGCTGGAAAACAGCACCGAAAATCGCCACCAACTCAAATACTTCCGCGAAATTTTCCATCGCGTACCAGGCCTGAAGTTACTTTTCGACATCGGACATGGCAACATCAACACGCCCAAAAGCATCACGCGGGATTACCTCTTTGCGCTAGCCGACCGCCTAGCCCACATCCACATCAGTGACAATGATGGGCAAGGCGATGATCACCTTGCCATTGGCGCGCCAAAGCAAGGAGCCATTGACTTGGCTCATGAGTTGCGTGCGCTACATGCCTTTCGCTATGATGCTGGGATTACAGTGGAAGTCTTTGGAGATCGGCGCTGGCTCATCGCCAGCGCCGACATGGTACGCGTTCAGTGGGAGCAAACTCGATAACAGAATAAAATCAAAATTTGAGGGGAAGGATCAAGGCAAGATCAACCACCGTCAACAGGTGGTTCTTCTGGCAGAGCCACCGAATTATCCTCAATGGGATTATCCTGAGCCTCCGCGGCAGGAGCAGGGGTTGGCGTCGGAAGCGGTACGCCATTATTCGCAGCTACCGAAGGCACACCCTCTGGCACAGGCTGACAGGCATTGCTATCTTGGCGACGCGCATCCACCATCGCCGGTGCATCCCAAATTCCATTCACGACAGACCGCACGCGTGCCGGATCGTTCATCACCAAAACGGATGCACCTTGTTCAGTAGTATAGCTTTGCAATTCACGCAGAGTAATGCCGCTTGCACGCACATTCGATGAGTCCAGCCCAATTCCAAACTGCATCAACGTAACCAATTCCACCAAAGTGAGGTCAGTGGAAAAGGTGTTGCGGAACGCAGAAAATAACAGAGGCATCCGCGGCAACAAGTTGGTGTTCAAAATCTGATCACGCATTGCCCACAGAAATTGGCGTTGACGCTGTGACCGACCAATGTCGCTCTCCTTCAGACGCAGGCGCACATACCAATAGGCGGTTTCCCCATTCATGTGTACCTCGCCCGCCGGCAAAGTGAAGTACTCCCAGTTGTTGGATGTCAGGTTAAAGATCGGTTCATAGAAAGGGCAATCAAGATACATGGTCACGCCACCCACCGCATCAACCACCTCTTGAAAGCCGGTCATCTCCACACGCATCCAATGTTGAGTCGCAATGCCCAATGATTGGCTCAACACCGTAGAGACGAGCGCAGGCCCACCACCTGGCACGGGAGCAATCTTTTCACCAATGTAATCTACTTGATTAATGCGCCCATACCCATAATTCGGAATCTCCAAATAGAGATCGCGTGGGATGCTGAGAACTGCAGCGCGGTTCAACTTACGATCCAACCCCACCACAATAATTGTGTCAGTACGCCAATTTGAATCTGTAGCACGACGGTCTGTTACCAGAATGAGATAATTTTCTGTCTCATGCCAAGCGAAAGCAGGCCCACTCGGAACAGAAGTTGTTAATGTGGCAGTTAATATAGCCGTAACAGCCGGTGCATTACCAGCAATAGGGCCATCAGGAACATTGGAATAGGGGCCAAAGGGAGGCAATGGTGCCCCCTGCCTTGGAACCAAAACAACTTCATCAGGCGTAGGTGTCGGTAGCCCTTCAAAGACAGGCTGGCTACAAGCACCCAGTAAGAATGCAAGAAATGATGCCAACAAAATCAAAATCAACCGCTGCGCGCTAGACTCTTGCACAGCACTTCCTCCTTTTGTAACCATGCCACCACCTTATCGCTGTTCATATTACTGCCCACCGTTATAGAATTGTCATCAAACAAAACAATCAACTATATCGACGTTCAGCAATAAGGGCGGCGAAAACTTTCGCACTGGTCTCATACTGCCAATTCGACTGCTGCCAAAACTCGCCCAAGTTTTGGTTGCCCGCTTGTTCATAGGCAAGCGCTTGATGCACCATCTCCAACTTATCTGCATCACGCACAAGCCTTCCTTCTGGGCTTGCCAATTCGGAATATTCACGCCAAAGGGAAATAAAATCAGCCGAGTCGGGGAGGTTATGAGTCAACTGCTCTAGTGCAGTGGCCTCGGCTTTATGCTTAACATCTTTGCCCAACAATTCTGTTGCGCGCATAGGCAAGTCAGTGACAATGCTCTCAGCAAAATCGTGCACCAAGGCAATCTGAACGACAAGCCCCACATCCAAGGGATCACTCAATCCATTGGCAGCTAGATCAAGATTGATCGCCTTCGCCAAGGCCATCGCCAACAGCGCAGTAGCCCACGAATGTTCGGCAACCGATTCTGGCTGTGCCACCCCAGCCAGGAGCCACCCAGTGCGGGGCAGCAGCTTCAGTGTCGTCGCAGCAGGCAAAAGTTGCCGAACTATTGCGTCAATTCCTGCCACAGGTACCTCAGCGCATGATTCCCAATCTGCACAATGGTATACTCATCTCGCCCACCAAATGGACACAAATAGGCTCGGCTTCCCTTGGGCGTAGCAAGACCAATCCACGTCCTACCACTGGTTGTGCCATAAACCCCTTCATGCTCACCTTCACTGCCTAAAATTGCCAGGGCATACGCAGCGCCAGTCCATTCAGACAACGCGATGGCAGCGCGCTCGGCAATCGCTTCTGTATAGTCCTCTGCACTAGCTGTGTGTGCGAGGGCAACCTGCACCGGCTCTGGCAAATCATCGACACCGGCAACAAAGCGTTGAGCCACTACCGGATAGGCCGATGTGCCTTCAGCTAATCGCGCGGCCAATTCACCCTTGGTGTTGCTCTCGACCAGCGCAATTTGTGCATCTGTAAGTTGTAATTGTCGGGCAACTACTGTAGCAAAAGGTTCTTCGGCAACGGAACTATAAATGAATTGTCCAATTCGCGTGCGAATTTCCGCTTCCAACTCGTCCAACATGCTGTCAGCTTCCGCGGCAGTCGCAGCCCGTGCCGTAATACGCACATCACACTGCGCCGTATGCGCGGCCAAACCGACCGTTGGATTCGACAAAATCATCAGGTCTTGCAAGCGATCATCAATCGTGCTCTCGCCAATGCCAATCATGCGTAGCACACGTCGCCGGATAATCCCCTGGTTTTCCATCCGTTCACGCAGGTAGGGCAAAACTGTCTCTTGCATCAAATGCTTCATCTCGCGCGGCACGCCGGGCAACGCAATCACCGTTCCCTGCTCCGTCTCCACAATGAAGCCAGGCGCAGTGCCGACCGGATTCGCGATCAAGATTGCACCAGTAGGGATCAAAGCTTGCTGCAAGTTATTCTCGGTCATTTGTGAGCCAAAGCGCGCAAAACGTGCCTTGAGCGTCTCCAACGCACCCTCGTTCATCAGCAAAGGGCGCTCGGTCGCCGCAGCAATCGCATGGCGTGTTATGTCATCTTTGGTGGGGCCAAGCCCACCGCTGACAATGACCACATCACTACGCCCCAGGCATAGCTCAATAACACCACGCACCCGCGCTTCGTTATCACCAACCGTTGTTTTGTAATAGAGATTAACACCTACATCGCGCAGTTGTTGTGCAATCCATGCTGCATTGGTATCAACAATTTCCCCCAGCAGGATTTCCGTACCCGTCGTAACAATTTCCGCACTAAGCGGTTTGCCGCCCTCGCCCATAGTCCCTCAATCAGAAAGACAATCAAGAACCATCATGGATACTTCAATTATGTTATTAACTATATGTTCAAGGAACTGGTTTAGGGCAGAGAATCCACCCCAAACCAATTCCTATACTGCCAGCCTTAAACCATCAAGGTCATCTGGGCACGCAAAGACTTAATGCGATCAGCCAACTCCGCACGACCATTTTGGCGCATCTCGGCTTCAAGTGGCTTGAGCGAATCGACAAATTCACGTGTCACCAAGTCGCGGTTTTCCTTAATCAGTTGGCGCACAGTCGATTCGTCGGGGGCCGTCAGCAGTTGGTTCAACAACTGCAAATCAGCAGGCATCGACTCCTGCAAAATTTTCACAGCTTGGTCATAAACCGCACGCAAACGGCGTACCGCAGCCGTTGCCTTGGCGCGTTCTGCCTGTTGAATATTGGCAACCAGGAAAGACAAGAAGTTATCGTCAACTTCTTCGATATGTTCGCGCAAGGCCGCTTCCGTATCAGTCGCTTGCAGGACTTCCTGCAAAAGTTGCTGCACCTGTTGTGCCATACCCTCCTGCGACTGCTGCTGGCGTGCGGCCAATTGCTCCTGCATTTGCACAATGAACTGGCGTAACTCTTCCAACTTCTGGCGTTGCTCAGCTTCAGCCGCACCAATGCGCTCGGAGAGGATCATCAAGAATTGATAGTCAAAGAGTTGAGCCGCGGCCACTGCCAACGTCCCCACAACCTGCTGACCATCCTCAGCCATCCATGCGTCCACCACCAAGTCAACAAGTTGTTCGCGCGTGGTAGCGGGCGTAACCTGTCCCAACAGGCCACGAATTTTTTCCTGCTGCTGCTTAACAAGCTGACCCGCTGGCGTCTTGTCCAAAAGCTTCTCGCGCAAACGGAGCAACAGTTCAATCTCATTGCTCTGCCCTTGCTGCCGCCCCATCATAATCAATTGGTCGAGCAAATTGAAGAAGTCGCGATCGACAAGCGCAGCGCCCCGTGCCAGCGCAATATCCAGCGCTTTCTCATCAGTCGTCAGCGAAGCCAAACTTTGCAGCAACGCCGACTGATCGCGCTGGCGGCGCAACATCTCTGGTGTGACGCCTTCAAAGCCCCAGAGCTTCTCCATGAAATGCTGCCAATCCACAAACTGGGACGGAGCGAGCATATAGCCCTTGCGCTGTTCAGCAGGAATCTTACGCATCAGGGTTTGCGTCAGGTCACCGATCGTCTTTTGCCGTTGGAGATCATCACGTCCAGCCTCTGCTGGCACAAAGGCCCCCAAGAAGCTATGCTCTGGATCATGCAACAGTAAAGGCGCGCCCAACGGTCCACCAGCGCCACAACTGGGACAAGAGGCCATGTTAACCTGCCCCCCCAACAGCGCACCGCGCAACTCTGGATTCGCGCCCAAATCAATAATACTAAAAACAGGAACTACATAGGGGGTTCCACAAGAGGGGCAACGAATTTGCGCCCCACGGGGAGGAAAGAGTAAATCTGCCCCAGGTTGCCCCTGACCACGTGCAGTCGGGGCATTCTCGGAAGGGGGTTGGCTAGGATCCTGCGGTGCATCACTCTTGTTTCCCGGCGCACCTTCACCTTGAGGAGCCTCTTCTTTCTTCGGTCTCGTAAAGCCTTTCGGCAATTCGATCTTGCCCTCATTTTGGGGCTGTTTACCCTGGCCGGGCAACAAGATTCCGCTCATAAGATATCCTTTAGTGCAGTACAAAACAATGATTCACAGTCGGTCATTGTACCGCACATACGCATACGTTCCCAACTTGGCAAAGTCACTAACTCTCTGTTTGGACTGGCAATTACTCTAGAAATTGCACCTTTGCACACGCATCGCTATAATCAGCCTGCAATTATGTTTCCGTACATATATTCTAATGACGAACTTTGAGCGCATTCGTTACTTTACATATTATCCGAAACACCTATTCGCAACACATCATTCAGAACATAACGCCCAAATACTGTTTGCTGCTTATTTTCTGTGCCTATGGACGCTTTGTAGCGCCTATTTACGCAGCAAAACAAACTTTGCCAATCTAGGAGCTTTCTATCCATGTCACTCTCCGCCGCAAAGGCGTGTGTCGATCTCACCGTGCCTGACGAGTTACTTTGGGAGTCCATGCGTCGGGCTATGGAAGAAAACCCCAACAATGCCCCTCCCATCAACCTGCGCGCACTGCCACCAGGGGTCATGCCCAGCGTACCCAATATCTACCTGGCAGCGATCACAGGCAAACTTTGGCAACCAGGGCGCATCTTGCGCGTTCGCTTCTTGGATGGCGATCCGCAGGTGCAGGCCCGTATTGCGCCCTTTGCCGACCAGTGGAGCGAACATGCGAATGTCACCTTTCAATTTGGCAATGACCCAGATGCTGAGATTCGCATCTCTTTCCAAAATCAAGGCTCATGGTCTTATCTCGGCACGGATGCGCTAGTAATTCCGCAGAACCAGCCGACCATGAACTTTGGTTGGCTCACACTTGCCACCCCCAACGACGAGTACCAGCGCGTCGTAGTCCATGAATTTGGTCATGCGCTCGGCTGCATCCATGAACACCAAAATCCTGTTAACGACATCCCTTGGGATCGTGAAGCTGTCTACCGCTACTATCAAGGCCCGCCCAATTATTGGTCACGCGAACAAGTTGACATCAATCTATTCACACGCTACGAAGCGGACATCACCCAATTTTCGGCCTTTGATCCGAAGTCCATCATGCTCTATCCAATTCCAAATGAGTTTACGAAAGGCGATTTTGAAATTGGTTGGAACCACAGTCTCTCCGCCAACGATAAACAGTTCATCAGCACACTCTATCCAGCAAATCGTAAAGCATCCACTGTCCTGGGCATTGACACATCTGCCAGTGATGCAGTGATCGGTGAATTTGGTGAAGTAGACACCTACACCTTCACTGTTTCCAAGCGTGGCCTCTATCGCATTGAAACGCAAGGCGCGACGGATATGGTGATGAGCCTCTTCGGCCCCAACAACGCTACTCGTCCACTGGCAATGGATGACGATAGTGGCGATGACCGCAATGCACGTATTGTCAGAGAGCTTCGACCCGGCGAATACACAATCCGTCTTCGCCATTACAGCACCCAACGTACAGGTGGATATCGCATCGCCGTCTATACTGAACCAAATACTGAACCCGCACCAAAATAAGGTAAGCCACCGTTTCCTAAATGCGCCAACTCTCATCATTACACCTTTGCGTCGATAGACACGCGCCCCTCTCATCGCCGGTTCTCCTGCCTGACGGGCGACTTGCAGCGGTTCATGCCAAGCTATGGCCCGCGCATCAACGCGTGCTGCACATCCGCTTCCTTGGTGGCGACCCGCGCATCCATACACGCATACAACGAATTGCAAGCAGTTGGATGGCGTACTCTGGCATCAAATTTGTTTTTGACAACACCGAGAGCGCTGAGATTCGCATCAGCTTTGAGCGCGGTGCATCCTGGTCTTTTCTCGGAACCGACGTGCTAGACCCAACCCTCAGTCACGATGACCCTACCATGAATTTTGGGTGGCTAACCCCTGCAACAGCCAACGATGAATTGCAACGCGTAGTCTTGCATGAATTCGGTCATGCCCTGGGGCTAGTCCACGAACATCAAAGTCCGTCTGCCGAAATTCCGTGGAACCATGAAGCCGTCTATGCCTACTTCGCAGGCCCGCCCAATTATTGGTCAACTGCCGAGGTGGATCACAACATCTTCCAGCGCTATCAATATGACCAAACCAACTTTACTGCTTTTGATCCAGCTTCGATCATGCTCTATCCCATCCCGCCAGAATTTACCGATGGGAAATTGACGGTGGGCTGGAATCGCACGCTCTCGGCTACCGACCGTGAATTTATTGGTCAACTCTATCCCCTCTCCGGTCAGTGAGGTCAAAGACTGTATGATGCTTGCTCCAAGATTGTTTGGCCCAAGATCACGCCAGCGTTCAGCACTCTACTTTCTGCTCTTGCTACTCCTCGGCTTGCTACCCACTGCCCCATTGAGTGTGGCACAGGCGCAAGAGTCAGAAATGCCGTTGGTCTATGAACATTTCAATACTGAGCTAACCTTGCATGAAGATGGGCATCTCCATGTACGCATGGTGCAGCAAATTGCGTTTGACGACACATTTTCGGGTGCCTTCTTTGCGATTCCTGTCGAATACACCAGCGAGATCAGCAACATCCAACTCTTTGGTGCCGCCACAGAAGAAGACAACCTGGACGTACAGACCGCGAATCTTGTGCCGATTCAACCCAACTCGGTTGAATATAGTGATACAGAGGTACTGGTAGATTGGAGTTATCCCAGCACTACCGAGGGAGATCGACGCCTCTTCGTGCTGGAATATGATGCGGCAGACGTGGTTTGGGTCTATCCTCAACAAGATAATTTTCGTTGGCAAGCAATCAATTCCGACCGTTCAGGCATCGCGGTTGAGAACGCTCGTGTAACGCTCACCTTGCCCGATATCGTACTTGCTGAACAGGTCACAGCAACAGCATCCCTATTGGGAGCCACTGGCGATGTCACACAAGAGACAACCAACACAGGTCAAACCTTTACCTTTACCAACAGCGAACCCATTCCTGATGGCGTCCCCTTTGTGGTTGAGGCCACCTTTCCCCACGGTCTCCTGCCCGTAGCTGTACAAGAATGGCAACGCACTGCTGACAGCGACGACCTGAGCCTTACCATTGATTCCTTCCAGGCAGACGTAACCATCAACGCCGATGGAACGTTGAGCGTCCGCGAGGAAAATGTTCTCGATGTAGAAGCCGGTGCGCTCCATCAAGGATTCCGATCCCTGCAACTCCACTATATCGAAAATGTCTCCATAAATGGCGTCAATGTCAATGGACAGACGATTGTCGCCGGTTCCGCTCCTTGCACAGGCTGCTATCTGGTAAACAGCTATCCACGATCAGAGCAGTGGGTCTATCTCGATCCAGAATCCGAAGAAGTTACCATCAATGAAACTGATGATCTTGGCTACTTTGACATAGATTGGTACTTAGAGACACCTGTAGTCGCGGGTGAAACGGTAAACGTGATCATGGAGTACGATGTAGAAGGCGCGCTGCGGGTCAATGATGAAGACCAGCTACTCACCTGGCAGGTTGCGCCTGACTACGGACAACTCATCCAACGCGCCTCATTGCATCTGCATCTCCCTCCTGGTGTGCAAGCCGATGAGATCACGATGGATGCGCCCAATGAACAAGGTGCGCCACAAATCCAATCCGACGGCTCACTCTTATACATTTTTGACGGCCCCGTTAATCCCAATGCGTGGCAGATCGCCCTCACCCTGCCCGCAAACGCCACAAGTGCCAGCCCCCCACGCTGGCAAGAGCAGTTTGAAAAGGTGATGGCGCAGGCTGACGCCGCGACCGTGATCCGTGCGCGCAATCTGCTCATCCAACGGATCATCGGCATCGTCGCCATCGTCATTGCCTTGCTTGCCGCCATTGTCGCCTGGTTCCGCTGGGGTCGCCGCAAAGTCAAAGAGACACGCGGTGGCTATCTAAGTGAACCTCCTTCTCAGCAATCACCTGCCATCGTCTCTTTCTTGTTAGAACGCAAAGCCAACCAACAAGCCATTCTCGGCAGCATTTTCTACCTAGCCTCGCTCAAATTGCTGGAGATCGATCTAGAAGGTGAGATCAAACTTCGGCGCTTACGCGAAGAACCAATAAAAGGCACGAAACGGCTCAAAGATCACTATGGACAGGACATACCCATCAGTGGACATATGCAAGCCCTTTTTGATGATCTCTTAATCCCAGTCCTGCCTCTTGGAGAGTGGATTAACCTCAATGCCATCGCGCCACAGGTGCATGCTAAATTGCCCGATATCTATGCTCTTCTCGGGAGAGATGTGCAGCAATTCTTTATCAATGCTCCCGGCAGTCGCGGCGGCAACTTAAATGGCATGCTTTGGCTACTCATCTATGGTACGCTGATTGGCGCAATTGCGCTCGGTTGGTTGCCTTATTTCGCAGGTTTTATCATTGGCTTTATTGCCCTGCTCCTCTTTGTAGCCTGGTCAGCCATCAGCGAAACTTCGCGGGCTGGCTATACAGATGCTGGGGCACAAGAAGCAGACCGCTGGCGACGCTTCAAAGCTTACCTGGTGGATCTCAAGAAATATGGCGATCTAGCCGCCGCCCAAGAAATCCTTGACCGCTACTTTGGCTATGCCGTGGCATTGGGTGTGGAAAACGTGGTGCTGACCCAGGCAAGCGAGTTAGGTGGTTTACGCCCCGCCTGGATGCCTACGCTAAATGACTCCACTCGTACTTCCAGCCAAGCTTCGGATCGCCGCACTAATACCATTCGCTTGCCTCGCAACACAAATGGCAGCACTGGTGGTATACCCGGGCTACGCCGACGCCCTTCAACGCCTCAAGTAATGCCCGAACGTCCAACGCTTG
This sequence comes from Anaerolineae bacterium, assembly GCA_038324715.1. GTDB lineage: Bacteria > Chloroflexota > Anaerolineae > Caldilineales > Caldilineaceae > QEUY01. The sequence continues at coordinate 14,660 of JBBQIG010000014.1, forward strand.
CCGGTATGTCGGCTCAACTCGGCGAAAGCATCCGCCAGGCAAGCAGCAATCTTGGTAACCTTCTCAGCACCGCCGCAGGCAATGCAGACACCGCTGCCCGTACGGTTGTCGTCAACAGCCAACTGCGTCGTCGCGAAATCGAATGGAAACCCAACACGCCTGTCAGCAAGGTCTTGGATGATATTTTGCGACAGTCCGTTGCCGATGCGCGTGAAGTCCAAACACGCGCCGTGGAACGCCAACAGGCGGCACGTAGCAGCTCAAGTAGTTCAAGCAGCAGTTCCAGCACGTCTCGTTCCAGTGGCGGCTTTGGCAGAAGTTCCAGCCGAAGTAGTTCAAGCAGTAGTAGCCGAAGTAGTTCCAGAAGTAGCTCGCGCAGTGGTGGTGGTGGGCGCAGCGGCTTCCGCTAATAGGCAACTTAATCTGTTATATTACAATAAAGATAATCAAGAGGATCTATATGACCCGTACCCGTTCGGGAGTTGACTTTATCCGCTCCGAAATTCGCCAACAGCCACCCGTAGGGCTTTTCCAAGTCAATCCCGATCTCCACCGGCTGCAATGGAACGAGAATCCATTTGATTTTCCTGCCGACCTAAAAGAAGAAGTCCTACAACGTCTCGCTAATATCTCATGGGCACGCTATCCATTGGGGATGCGTGCGCTTGAACTCATTGATGCCCTGGCAAAACATACAGGGTTGGGCAACAACCAAATTATTGTGAGCAATGGCTCTAGCGACATCTTGCGCGTCATAATCTCCGCCATTCTCCAACCCGGTGACCACATGCTTACGCTTGCGCCCACCTTTGGCTCATATACCACCCTAGCACAACTCGCGGGTGCAGAGGTGCATACCCTCGACCTCAACCCCGCTCACGATTTTGCCCTCCCCGTGGATCAAATTCTCCAAGAAGCTGCCGAGCATACTGTAAAACTCATTGTTATTTGTGCGCCCAACAATCCCACAGGCACGGTCTACCCCTATGAGCAACTCCGACAGATTGTCACCCAAAGCGATTCCTTTGTTCTGATTGATGAAGCATACGCTGAATTTTGTGGACAAGATCTAACGCCACTACTCGCTGAAGCAGATAATGTTATTTTGGTTCACACCTTGAGCAAGGCCTTTGCGTTGGCAGGCGTGCGCGTGGGTTATGCTCTCTCCACACCAGAGGTAATTAGGGAATTACAAAAAGTGGTCAATGTCTTCACCATGAGCGCCTTTGCCGAAGTTACCGCCGTCGTTGCCCTGGAGAACGAGGCGCGCTTCCAGCCACTCGTAAGCGCTCCGAAACTAGAGCGCTTACGAGTGGCAGTTGAGCTTGCGCGAATTCCAGGCGTCAAAGTCCATTCCAGCGGCACTAATTTCCTATTGGTCTACATTGGCTCGTTGGGCAAAGACGCACACACGTACCTACGCAGCCGCTATCAACTACTCGTTACAGATATGGGAATGTATGCGGGGTATCAGGACTATCTACGCATTAGCGTGGGGTCGCCAGAGGAGAATGATTTGGTAATTAAAGGCTTAACCGAACATCTTACCAACGCAAATGTGTAACTGCGCTCAAACGCGTGCCAAACGCCAAAAGCGCAGAATTGTGCCCAACAGCAGCACGCCCAAGACAGCGTATACCAGCGAAAGACCAACCTCAGTCACCAGCGAATAAGCCACCAGAGGCCCCAGGGCGGAACCTGCATCGGTGGTGGTCGTAAAGACCCCTACAAAGGCATGAGGACGTGACGTCGTGAGCGCAACACCACTTGCGGCGGCGCTCATCACAATATGCAACGCACCATCCGCCAGCAGCACCACAAACAGACAAACGATTGCAAGGGTGGGAGCCAGCACAAGCGCACCAAGCAGCCCAGAGACCAAGACAGTAGAGACAATTGCTGCAGTGGTAGACTGACCTATATTGTCAGAGAGTGCACCGACAGCAGGCCCAAGCGCCAGATCCGTGATCCAACGCACGCCGTGCATCATCCCTGTAAGCCCCGCAATACCAACCCCCATCCAAAGCAAGTTGTCCCCTGCTCCCATGCGTTCGGACAGAAAGATTGCTGTGGTCGAGATTACGACACCACTCAGCAGGTATTGGAAGAATCCTGCCACAATCAGCCAACGCTGTACAGGCCGGTTCCATGCCGCGCGCCAGCCACTATCTGGACTCACCTCCAAAGCTTGAGTTTGCGCCTTGCTCAACGGCGGAGGCAGATGTGGGGCAGACCATCTAAACGAAATTGCCAGTGGCAGTGCAGCCGTTGCGGCGATGATCACAAAGGTAATTGCCGCTTGATAGCCATAGCGATCATAGAGAATGCCACCCACTAACACGCCAATCGCGCTCCCCAGCCGCACCAATCCCCACAACAGCCCATTTAGCCTTCCCTTTTGAGAAGGCTCACCTGTCCAGATTGACTGGTATCCACCCTGGCGAAGCCCTGACCATGAAATTCCCCACAAAAGGCGCGCCACGAAAAAGAGGGCGAATCCCTGGGCAATACCATAAAGCAAGGTCGCAAGCGTGCCAAGGGCAACTGAGCCGATAAAGGGCACCCGCGGTCCCATGCGCTCAAAAATGCGGCTTGCCCCCGCATTCGAAAGCAAACGTACCAAGCGGTTAATGCTCAGCAAGATACCGACCAGGGGCAAAGGAATCCCCAAACTGGGCGCAGCGAGGGGCAGAATGCTGTACATCAGTGAATCACCCATGATGGCAAGGCCAACACAGCCACCGACGACAGCAACGAGCCAACCCCCAGCGAGTCCGCGCTGGCTGGGGCTGGTCACTTGGTGCGATTGTGTACTCATCAGATTGGCGCGCTAACTAGCTAGTCAGTTGACGGAGAAAGGGCAATGAGGATAAAAACGGGATGCTACTTATTCTAGCGCAGCCAGTACGAAGGCATAAATTGGCGCACGCCTGGCACAACCTCTCCAAGATCCGTCTGCGCAGCAGCGCGTGGGGCAGGTGCCTGCGGTCGAGGCGCAGCCAAATAATCTTTGGTGGTCTTATAACCAGCCAAAGCCAAATCATCTGCCTTGCTAAAATCGCCAAAGGTCATCGGTTCTGTGGGACTCAGGACAATATGATGGAGGTCAATTGCCGTGGAAGCCTGCGCACGCGCAATATCTTCCAATAGCGATTGGCCCATCATGGTCGTCAATGTCTGGTTTAATACACCAACTACGCCCGGTTCAATCGGAATTGTTTCTCCACTGTAGCTACTGGCATTGAGCGCATAGATCTCCGTTGCGCCCTTGTCGATTGCCACACTCACGGCGACATTCGCCAACACCCCCCCATCCACCAGTTGCAGACCATGATACTCCACGGGTGGATGAATGGCAGGAATAGACGAACTGGCAAGCACTGCATCCACAATCGGCGCGCGCGAGTCTTCGCCAAAGAGAAATAGACGAGCACTCAGAATATCCACTGCAGTCACATAAAGTGGCAACTGCAAATCGCGAAAGGTCTTCGTCTCAGCCGGTAGCCCACTGAGGATCTGTGTACGTAGTCCCTCACTCGGATAAAGACTGGGACTTTTGCGTAGAAGCCGCCACGCCGCCTTGAAGACGTTGCCGGGATAGATCACGCGAAATCTTGCTTGCTTCCACTGTGCGTGCATAGCCGCTAACGATTCTGCATTCAACCCGCGTGCCGCCATATAGGCAGCATTAATTGCCCCAGCCGAAGTCCCCACCAAAAAGTCGGGCTGAATGCCAGCTTCCAATAAAGCCTGCATTGCCCCCACTTGTAATGTGCCACGCGCACCAGCCCCACTTAAAACAAACGCAATCATTCCGTCTCCTCCCAGGTTATGTCTACATCTTTTCCAGCTATGACGACGATGTATTCACCCTTCAAGGTACGGTCAGCTACTTCTGCTGCCAAAGCAGACAATCGTCCGCGTGAAACCTTCTCATAAAGCTTGGTCAGATCATTCGCAAGCGCCGCCGGACGATCCCCATAGATGAGCAGCGCATCCTGCAAAAAGGAGGCCAAACGATAGGGACTTTCATAGAAGATCAAGGTATGGGGCGACTCTGCATCTACTGCCAAAAAGCGTTGGCGCGGCCCCCCTTTGCGCGGTGGAAAGCCGCGAAAGGTAAAGCTATGCACTGGCAGACCCGAAAGCACCAGCGCCATCACAACACCTGTCGCCCCGGGAATCATGGTCAGCCCAAAGTCTGCGCCATGCGTATTGGCATTTAAGACCGCGCGCACCAGCGTAAAGCCAGGATCAGAAATACCAGGCGTACCCGCATTCGTCACCAGCGCCACAGATTTCCCGTTCTGGAGCAACCCCAAAATTCGCTCCGTAGCTTTTCGTTCATTGTGCTCGTGAAACGCTAACTGGGGGCTATCGATCTCAAAATGCTGCAACAACCGTCCCGTCTTGCGCGTATCCTCACTGGCGATATAATCCACCTCGCGCAACGTCTCGATCCCACGCAGCGTCATATCGCCCAAATTTCCAATTGGGGTTGCAACTAGATAGAGCGTCGCCATCAGTTTCTCTACACTCATAAGCTCACAGTCAAAATGCCAGAT
>JBBQIG010000015.1:0-19099 GCA_038324715.1 Anaerolineae bacterium
ATGATTTTCAGTTGGGCTATGGCATAGAAACAACTTGCACACCACAAGTAGATTTTCAAGTTGGTTATATCTACCAGGCAGGGCATGGCAGCGCACTCGTCTCACGCGCTCTGCCATGCCCTGCCAGCCAGTGAGTGAAGATACCTTACAGACGCATAGCGCTTGCACGTTACACTTGAACTCACGGGTAATTAACGTACTTGAGCAAGAGGAGGGTAGAGATGAACGAAAAGATTCGTGCGGTGCTAAGCCCCTTGTTGGTTGGAGCAGGTCAACGATGCGACGAATGCGAGAGTCTGCTGGGTGACTTTAGGGTGATCCGGCAGAGACTTTTTGGACGCGTACAAGGGCTGTGATAGGGCTTTTGCCCTTAACACAGCCCTTGTATTTTGTTGCCCTTGCCCACTTTCGCGCGTATACTGGATGCACCGCAGAACCTAACCCGGTTAACCAATTCCCGTTGGCAGATCGTTACTGGTATAGGCAGTATTTGATAATTTCTTACAAGCAAAGGAGAAAACCATGCTAAGAAAGACATCGAAATTGTGGCATACGATATTTCCCCTTATTGCCCTAATCCTAGCTATAGGATTATTGGTAGTGGGCAGTTCGACTGTCCTGGCGGAACACCCTGGAAGTGGCGGGCGCGTGCTCACGACTACACTGACCGGAGCTGCTGAAGCCCCAGGTCCTGGCGATCCCGATGGCAGTGGATTTGCCAAGATCATCCTCAACCAGGGTCAAGGAGAGGTCTGTTTTGAGCTTACGGTACAAAATATCGATACGGCGACAGCAGCTCATATCCACATAGCGCCTGTGAGTGCCGCTGGTCCGGTTGTGATAACTCTTGCTCCGCCAGCGAATGGCTCAAGCAAAGGCTGTGTGAGTGATGTCAGTGCCGACCTGATTAAGGCAATTCGGCAGAATCCATCGGCCTACTATGTCAATGTGCATAATGCTGATTTCCCCGCCGGTGCCATACGAGGTCAACTCTCCAAGTAAGACAAAAGCGCCGAAGGGTCTAGGTGACGTTATGTTTGATCATACTGGTATGAGCGCATATAACGTGACGGGCATGGTCTGCGTAGGAGTGCTGTACGTGACTGGATGATGACAGGGTTCTAGCCAGTCACGTATAGCGCGATATGCACTATGGCATGATGATCCTCACGCCCACCTTCTGCCTTTTGCCGCACGAAGACGGTTGCCGTGCTGGTGGGTAATGACAAGGTGGTGATTCAGAGGGATAATATTTGTTTAGCCCCTGTTGCCTCAAGTAGCGGTTCAGTCTAAATACTTGATTAAAGGCAAATAGTGGTAAAAGGTACGCGGCACTGTCTGATTGCTTGGTGTCGATACGGGCGCAGCCCACGCTTTCGGTTTTGCCATCATAGCAAAACCGAAGAAGAGAACTGCAACAATTATCAGCCAATAGCGGAGCATGTACTTAAGATTGTAGCCTATTTTAGAAAAGCGCATGCTGTTTTCCCCTCAAATGATTCTAGCCTTTGTTCATAGTTAACTTCCGATATATTCTGTCAATATAGAGTATACCTTCCACATTAGAGTTAGTTCGGTCTTTTTCACGACCGTAACCCTACTTTTCCTACCACACTCCTCCAAATTTAGAACCTAATCGTTGCTGCTGGAACCCGTGCCCACTATGTACGTTTACGCTGTGGCGACGGTGTGGTAGCTGGATGGCTTCTAATACGCAAATCTTCTTCTGCCTTGCCCAACTCACCTTACAATTGCTTGAACTAGTCAATCAGTTGCAAGGTGAGTTGGGCCTGATCGGGTGATTATTGCTCCTGGCGCTGAGCGTCCTCATTATATTTGTGAATCGCCTGCCTGCCTGATCCAGCTAAAAAAAGAGCCTACCCAGAAGTGTTAAAACTTCTCGGCAGGCTCTTTTTAGTGGACTAAAAGCAAGCGTCTACGAATCCAAAGTCGTGAATAAATTATTAAGCGACTCAGCAACAGTTGGATGCGAAAAGGCAGCATTCTGAATCGCAGTGTATGGCAGTTTCCCCATCATTGCCACTTGGAGAATGGTGGCAATTTCACCCCCCTGAATACCCAGAATCGCACACCCTAGAATCTGTTTGGTGTCGGCGTCTACCACTGCCTTCATAAATCCACGCGTCTCATCCACCTCTTTGGCACGCGCCACATTCTTCATCGGCAACTTTGCCACCCGAATGTTATACCCCTTGCGCTTTGCCTCTTCCTCACTCAGCCCCACCCGTCCCAATTCTGGGTCAATGAACACAGTGTACGGCACAATCCGGTTCCGTGTCGTCGCGTCCCCGTCACCCAGCAAATTTGTGCGTACAATGCGGAAATCATCAAACGAGATATGTGTAAAGGCAGGCCCGCCCTTTGCATCACCCATCACATAAATTCCTGGCACATTGGTCTCAAGCCGTTCGTTAACCTCAATGTGGCCTTTTTTATCCGTGGTGACACCCACCTTATCCAAGTCCAGCGTGTCACTGTTGGGCGTGCGCCCCGTGGCAACAAGAAAATGCGAACCCACCAGTGAACGCTCTCCACTTGGTAACTTTACTTGCAAATAAATCGTGCCATCTGGCTTTTGCATCACCTCTTGCGCCTCGGCTTCCAGCAGCACCTCGATGCCATCCTCACGCAAAATCTCTGTGACAGCCTCCGCCACATCGGCATCCTCGCGTGACAAAAGCTGTTCGCCCCGTTGCACAATTGTGACTGCGCTGCCAAAACGCCGAAACATCTGACTAAATTCAACGGCAATATAACCACCCCCCAGAATCAGCAAATGCTCAGGCACATCACCCAACTCCATGATGGTGGCATGGTCTAAATAGGCAACCTGCGACAAACCAGGCAAATCCGGCAGACGGGTCCGCGCCCCCACATTGATGAAGATTTGTGCAGCGGTTAGCAATTGAACCGCCCCATCAGGGAATGCAACTCCAAGCTGAAACCCTTCGACATCATTCTCCTGATCGACAAAGTGTGCTTCGCCACGGATCAATTCAACGCCTTCTGTCTCTTCGATAGAACTTACTGACCCTTCACGAAAACTTTCGACCATCTTGCGCTTGCGCTCCCGCACTTCTGCAAGCTCAATTCGAGCAGGACCAACATGCACACCATAGTCTGCGGCGCGACCCACCACATGTGCCACGCGCGCGCTGGCAACCATTGTCTTGGTGGGCGTGCAGCCCACATTGATACAACTGCCGCCTACATGCTCCCGTTCAATAATGGCAACTTTTCTGCCAGCCTTCGCCAATGCAGTCGATAAAGGCCCGCCAGACTGCCCAGCGCCAATCACGATCACGTCAAAATCTTTGGCACTTTGTCTGCTAGAACGTGCTTTTACAGCACTTAGTGTTGATGCCATCGTGTAACCCCCATATCGTGTAACCCCCATTAGGAATAACGGATTCTTGGATTCAAATAGGCATAGAGCAGATCGGCAATCACATTGGCAACCGAATAGCCGAGTACAGTAGCAAAGGTAATCGCTTGCAGCAGCGGCAGATCACGGCGATCAATGGCAAAGGTAAGCAGACGCCCCAAGCCAGGATAGTTAAAGACATTTTCAATGACAATTAGCCCGCTGATCAGCCAGCCAAAGCTAATGGCGATGACCGTAATTGTAGGCATCAGAGCGTTGCGTAAAACATGCCGAACAATAACGTCGCGTTGAGGAATCCCTTTCAATACTGCCGTACGTACATACGGCTTGTGGCGCTCCTCGATAATACCCGCGCGCGTCAGCCGCACGATATACGCCAGCAGCACGAATGTGGCAGTTAGCGCAGGCAGGATGAGCATGGGCAAGGCTTCGAAAAAGCCAGCACCCGTCTGGATCGAGGAGTTTGCAGGCAGAAGACGAAATCGAAAAGCAAAGACCTGGATCAACAAAAGCCCCGTAACAAATTCAGGTAAGCCCACCACAGAAAGCGAGCCAACGCTGATAATATGGTCGATAGGCCGATCTTCGTTGAAGCCAGCCACCACCCCCAGGAATATGGCTAATGGCAACGCAATCACCAGCGTCACACCTCCCAACATCAAGGAGTTGCCCAGCCGTTCCATCACCAAAGCGCGAATCGGCTGATCTGTGCTATACGACTGGCCCCAATCACCACTTAAAAAATTACCAAGCCAGCGAAAGTATTGAATGACCAGCGGCTGATCCAGCCCTAATTCGAGACGAAGTTGCTGCAAGGCAGCCTCACCGGCTTCGCGCCCAAGGATCACCCGCGCAACATCACCGGGCAGTAGTTGTGTAACTGCAAAGATGATCATCGAGGTAAGAAGAAGAGTTAGCACCATAAAACCCAAGCGGCGCATCATGTAGCGTAGCACCTGTTATACCTCCGGTTTTAGAGCTGAATTTAAGACTGGTTGCATGCCCTGGTGCTGCATCTGATGAAGTTGATCCAATGGAATGTGACAAAAGATGCGAAGCCCCTCATCATCCACACGCCACGGCGGCGTTTCATGCACGCAAATGTCCGGGTCGGGCAAGAATGGGCGTCGATGGCAACGTGTGTGAAAAGGGCATCCACTGGGCATATCGACAGGGCTGGGAATATCCCCTTCCAACACAATTGGTTCTCGGTTGGCAGTGGGATCGAGCACAGGCACAGCCGAAAGCAAGGCTTCGGTATACGGATGATAGGGCGGAGCCAACACTTGCGCCGTACGCCCCATCTCCATCAGATGCCCCAGGTAAACTACGGCAATCGTGTCTGCCAAATAGCTCACCACTGCCAAATCATGCGAAATAAAGAGGTAGGCGCTGCCGTTTTCTTCTTGTAACTCGTTGAGCAGATTGAGAATGGCGGCTTGCACAGAGACATCCAGTCCAGAGACGGATTCATCAAGCAGCAACAGATCGGGTTGCGAAGCAAATGCACGTGCAATGGCAACACGCTGCTTTTCGCCACCGCTCAGTTGATCGGGTAGCCGATCTACATAGGTAGGGCTTAGTTTAACCGCTGCCAGCAAGCTCGCCACACGTTCATCAGCCTCGGCACGCGTAGCCCCCGCAAGGCGCATGAGTGGGCGGCGCAGAACCTCGCCCACACTCAAATAGGGATTTAACGCCTCGTCTGGGCTTTGCAAAACCATTTGCAAATGACGCAATGTAGCTTCATCACGCTCTGACAACTTCGTTGGCAAGGCAATGTCGAGCAAACTCACATCACCACCGTTGCGTTCAACCAACCCAATGATACAGCGTGCGACAGTAGACTTGCCGGAACCACTCTCGCCCACCAAGCCGACTGTTTCCCTGCGCCGAATCTGAAGATCAATTCCGTTTACCGCTTGCACCTTCTTGCTCGGTTGCCCCAGTAGCACCTGAAGCGGATTGCGGTCTACTTCATACGATTTCTGTAAATCCACCACATCCAGAACCATCTCATTCGGCACCAACCCCGCCACTGAATTCGAATCCGCCACCTCTGGCTCTGGGTATTCATTTCCCGACAGCATATCTTGCCAGCGATGACAACGCACTTGGCGACCAGGCAGTGCGTTCTCTAATGGAGGTCTCTCGCGTGCACAGATTTCAATTGCCAAGGGACAGCGAGGCTCGAAAACACAGGCAGTGGGCAAATTGCCGAGTTCGGGAATACGCCCAGGAATAGGCTGCAACTGGATCTCTGCCTTCTCACCCAGTCGCGGCACACTATCCAACAATGCCCTTGTGTACGGATGCAAGGGTCGTTGAAAGAGATCTACAACGGGAGAGTCCTCAACCAATTCACCCGCATAGAGCACTGCCACTCGATTGCAGAGTTGGGCAACCACGCCCAAGTTATGCGTCACATAGAGAACCGAGGTACTGCTCTGTGCGATGAGTTCACGAACCAGTTCGAGGATCGCCGCTTCGGTAGTCACATCTAGGTTGGTCGTTGGCTCATCCATTACCAGCAAAGCGGGTTCGCCACTGAGTGCCATTGCAATCAGGATGCGTTGTTGCTGTCCACCACTCAATTGATGCGGGTAGGAGTCCACAATGCGCTCTGCATCTGCCAAACGCACCATTGTCAGCAGTTCCAATACACGAGCGTGCGCTTGCTCTTTTGAAAAACTTGGGTCAAGTCCTTCTGCAATCTGCTCACCGATGCGTAGTGAGGGATTGAGCGAAGCCAGCGGATTCTGCGGAATCAAGCGCAAATCATCGCGCCAGACTTCTTGCATCTCCTCTCTACTCAACGAGGAGATCTGGCGATCGTGCAGCAAAATGCTACCCTCACGCAACTGACCATTTTCACCCAGGTAGTGCATAACCGCCAGTGCCAGCGTCGTTTTACCAGAACCACTCTCACCCACCAAGCCATAGATCTCACCCGGCGCAATGGAAAGACTGACATTACGCACAGCATCCAGCCAGCGTTTGCCCTGGCGGTAGGAGACAGTTACATTTTCAATTTGCAGCACAGGAGAAGTCAACAGTCACCTCAACAAATTACTTTGGAAAAAACTTATACTAAAACAAATTTACACTGAAGAAATGATAGAGCAACCTTACTGCTCAGTCTGCAAGGCTCGTTTCAAGCCATCCGCCATCAAATTCACGCCAATGACGAGCAAGGAGATCGCCCCAGCCGGAAAATAGAGCGCCCAGGGCGTTAAGGCAAGATAGTTGCGCGCTTCCTTCACCATCAAGCCCCAATCAGGACTTGGCGGCTGTACGCCCACGCCCAGAAAGCCCAACGACGCCACTAAGAAGATTGCATACGAGAAGCGCAACGCAGCTTCCACAGCCAAAGCGGGCAACACAGCTGGCAGAATCTCACGGGAGAGAATATAACTAGTTCGTTCGCCCTGCATACGCGCACTTTCAATAAAGCCCTTTGTCTTCACATCCAACACCACACTACGCACCACACGCGCCACAATCGGTGTGTAGACAATCACCAGCACAATCAACACACTGTTGCGCGAGGGGCCAACCGTGCCCAGCAAAAGCAGCGCCAGCAAGAGTGCAGGCAGGGCAAGTAAGCTGTCAAAGACACGAAAAAGAATCTCTTCCCACCATCCACCCGCATAGGAGCCCATGAGCCCCGTAACGGTTCCCAAGAGTACGGCAAGCAGTGTACCCACGCCTGCCAGCGCAAAAATATCGCGTGCCCCAATGACCACACGACTAAAGACATCGCGTCCCAGGTGATCGGTGCCAAAGAGATGTTCAGCAGAGGGCGATTGTCGCGCAGCCCCAGATATCTGCTCTGTACTGCTATAGGGGGCAATCCAGGGGCCCGCCAGCGCCATCAGCAGAAATATAAACAGGATGGTCGTGCCAATTGCCGAGGTCGGGCGAGAATAGAGAGAACGCAACACAACAACCCAACGCGGACTACGCGGTGCAACGACTTCAGCCGATAGGATGGGAACGGGCATCTGCTCTTGATTAATCATACTTGTACTTGCAAATAAAATGGTTGTGATTAGGCGAAAAAAATTAGATAGAGAAGTATTCTTGAGGAAAGACAGAACGTACAGGTAAGGCGCTTTTAAAGAAATAATGATCCAGATAATTTGAGTAGCAGATCATAAACCCGCTTTTCCACTTACGATGTTTGGATCATTAAATTCCGCAATACGCCTAAGCAAAAGCCGGACTCCCTGGCAGGGAGTCCGGCTTTTGCCCACAGAATTACTATTCCTCTAAACTAACCGCCGCCAGATCGGTGCGACCGGGGAATGGTTTCATCTCAAAGCCTTCAAATCGCTCATGGATAGCGCCAAATTGAGGGAAGAAGTAGGGAATAATGATCGGCCCGCGCTCTAGCAGAATGCGTTGAATCTCTGCATACGCCTGAGCACGCTCTTCCTCATCCAATGTTGTACCCGCCACCTCGACCAGTTGATCGAACTCTTCATCACAGAAGTGGGACTCATTCCACACTGCATCACAGGTCAGCATCACCTCAAGATAGAATTGCGGATAGGGTCGGTGTCCCCAGCCAGTAATGCCCAATGGCACTTCCAACCAGCCGTCATCACCATAATAAACACTCTCCGGCTCCACAATTACATTCACGTCAATCCCTGCTTCAGCCCACTGTTCTTTGAGCACCACCGCCAAATCCGGGCGATCCCCCGTGTCGGGTGTATGCAAATCCAACTCTAGACCATCGGGATAACCAGCTTCTGCCAGCAGCGCACGCGCGGCCTCAGGATCGCGTTCAGGTACTTCTAGGTCTTCGGCATACCACTGCTGGAAGGTCGGGCCAATCGGTGAATTCTTGCTCGGGGCCCCTAATCCAAGGGTAACGATGTCAATAATGGCATCCGCATCCGTCGCCAATTTCATCGCCTGCACCACGCGCGGATCACTGCCAGGTTCTTGGTCAGAGCGCAAGCGCACCAAATCAAAGCCGTTGGTGGGGATATTATAGGTCACTAATTCCGGACTCTCTTGCAAGGTCTGGAAAAGTGGTGTAGGCATACGCATGATCAGATCAATTTGCCCGCTGCGGATGGCAGCTACGGACGCGGCTTGATCCGAGAAGAAGATAATCTCCAAATTGGCAACACCAGGCTTACCTTCAATGAAGTAATCTGGATTAGCCTCTAATGTAATTCGATTCTCCGCACTATAGTCCACAACTCGAAAGGGGCCACTGCCATTGAAGTCCGCAAAGTCTTCGGTACCAGACTGCGTGATCAACGCATGGTTATCGCTCAGGTCATAAAGGAAGAAGGGATTGGTCTCCTGCAGCGTGAAAACAACCGTCTGATCATCCTCTGCGACAATGCTCTCAATATTGGAGTAGAGTTCAACCGTGGGCAATTCAGACGCTGGATCGCGCAGCCGGTCAAAAGTCGCGACCACATCTGCGGCAGTCACCGGGCTACCGTCATGAAAAGTTGCGTCTGGCGAAAGTGTAAAGGTGTAAGTTAAACCATCCTCGCTGCGCTCCCAACTGGTGGCGAGGCGAGGTTGGATCTCATTCTCGGCATCCACATCTACAAGATAATCATAGACGGCATTAAGAATGGCAATCTCGACATCCGATGAAGCAAACGCCGGATCCAGTTGCACTGGAATTTCCATACCGACGCGCAATGTTCCAGTACTGTCACTTGTGTCGCCGGTCGCTTCTGCCCCCTCAGCAGCCGTGTCTGCGGGCGCTGTCTCGGCAGTGCCCTGTGTTGTTGCAGGGGCAGCCGGTGCTGTACAGGCGGCAAGAATCAAAAGGGCCATAAGGCTGAGTGTGATCAGGATTCGCTGTCGGAAAACGACGTGCGCTTTCTGTTTAGCCATGATGCTGTTCATTTCTCCCATTAGCTGGTGATTCAGACGATGAATTGATTTGATTGACTGCGCTATACACAGTTGCACACAGTTGCACACAGTTGAACATGTAGTGAGGGAGGTGCCTCAAACGCGCAAAACTGCTTCACACAGATGAAAGGTGCAACCCCTATTTAAGCACTCATTGCGCCACCTATTGGGAAGAATGACCACAGTTAGCTTTGATTCCACGCGATTAGCAGTTCTATTTCTGGGATCGCCTACAGAGGAGGGCAGAGGCAGGAAGCAGGGGGATACATCATGATTCAAGACCCTCAATTCCCCGCTGACTTAATCACAAGGTTCTCTTGTCGCAGGTGCAAACCTGCTTGACGCATGGCTGGGCGCGAGAGAGCATAGCAAGCTGTGCCCAAGTAGATCACGGCACCCAGGATATAAACCATGCGCACAGGAATTAAGTCGGCAAGTCCCGCCAAAAGCAATCCAGAGACCATAAAGGCAAACCTGGCAAGCATCTCTCGCGTTGCATAGACTCGCCCCAGCACCCTGCCATCCACGCTTGACTGCAACAGTGAATCTTGAGCCACATCACGCAGCGCCATCGGTGGGCCATAGATCACCATGATCAACAAAGCAAACCATATATTGGGGCTAAAGGCGTAGGCAAATGTGAGCAGCGCCATCACAAAGGCGTTGATGATAATCACCCACCCAGGCCGCTGCGCCAACCGTGATGCAAAAGCGACTGCCAATGCTGCACCCACCAGATTACCCCCAAAATAGAGTGCGTTTTGGTAGCCCCAGAAGACCTCGCTCACATTTAATGCCTGTGTCGTAAATGCCAGCATCAATGCCGCTGTCCACACAGCATGTGCCCAATGTTCCAGGAATTCCATCGTGATTAACGAACGCGCAAGATCATGGTGACGCAGATAGCTCACTCCGTCGCCGATTGAACGCAAAACTGGCACAACTTCCGGCTTCGCCTGCCCCACAACAGGCAAAGGCAGAGGTAGAGACAGAGGGACTGACGAAATCTGCGTTACCAGCAGCGCAGCAAGCAGAAAAAGCCCAAGATCAAGGATCACAATTGTGGCAAGCCCCATGTTCAGAATGAGCAAGCCACCCAAGGCATAGCCAATCCCGAAGACCCCGTAGTTCGTACTGCTGATCAGGCTATTGGCATGGACGATTGCCGATTTATCCACCAGAGAGGGAATCGTCGATAACAGTGCTGGCTTATAGATCGAATCTGCGATCGCCAACCCTGCAACCACCACATAGATCGCCCAGACGTTGAGCGTCGCATCCAGCGCAATATAGAGTGAAAGCCCCACCAGCAGCGCCCGCGACAGTTCCACCCCAATCAACACGAGTTTGCGCGGATAGCGATCCACCAAGACACCTGCCATCGGGCCAAACAGAACGTGGGGCAGCGAATGGGCAACCAACACGCCCGCCGCCTGCAGCGTAGAGCCAGTCCGATCAAAGATCACGACCATGACCCCCACGTTATACAGTTGTACAGCCAACGTCGAACTGATTTGCGCTAACCAAAGATATAGAAGACTGCTCTTGCCCAATAATTGTCGGTACATAAACCTTCGCTATCTTCGCGGCTTGTTGATACAGGACACTCTTTCCCGTCCCCCTATCCTACCAGCGAATTCACTAAATCGCACCGTGGCAGCGCGCAGAACGTTACCTTTTCCTAGGACTTAGAATTGCAGGCCACCATCCATAAATCAAGAATCCTAGCCACTTAACCAGGATAAAACTGGTAATTAGCATGATGCCAAAAGAGCAAGTATGTAGCACTGTAGATTCAAACATGTGACCCCACCGACATACGCCTCCTCGGCACCTTTGTGACCAAGAAGAATGACTGATGTCAAGAGCCTCAGAACATTCCCAATCGGATGTTAGGTTGTCTACAGTTCAAGGAGGTAAATCCAATGAAGATCATTCTGGACCGTGGCTATTGCGATGCAGCGCGCTCCTTCTGTGCAGTCTGTTCTGCCGCCTATTTTCGAAAACCCTTGGGGACTGATCGCCCATGCATCGTCGCCGTGATCGATGACGGCAACGAAGATCTACTGCACTTTGAAGTCAGAACTGACGGACAAACGTTAGAATTTGATCTCACACAAGAGTTGCAGGAAGGTTTGGCACTAGAGGGGTGGGAATTTCTGGCCGATTTCGAACCTGCTTTCCTACGCCACGGTGCCGCAGATCGCTGGCGAGCGTTGGCAAACTCGCCCAATGAAGATAAAAGTCCACCGTAGAAGGTCAGAATATCAAAAAGCGTTTCTATCATGCTTTTGTACGTGAACCAAGTACCAATCGCGCGACACTTAATATTGCCTACAAGGTATCCCATTCATGGAGGCATACAGATGGTTACTCGACGTGATTTTCTAAGAATCGGTACCACAGCAGGAGCAGGGGTTGTCTTCTTCTGGCGAGGTGACACCTTATATGCGCGCTCAAAACATGTGCGAGCAAAAGAATCGAATGTGGCTATGCCCGTCGCCCAGATTCCTGGGGGTACTCTGGATCCAA
The DNA here is from genome assembly GCA_038324715.1 of Anaerolineae bacterium. Lineage (GTDB taxonomy): Bacteria > Chloroflexota > Anaerolineae > Caldilineales > Caldilineaceae > QEUY01. The sequence continues at coordinate 11,834 of JBBQIG010000015.1, forward strand.
CATCGCTTCCAAAATTCCAGGTACCGATGTTAATTCCACCGGCAATGCCCAGGGCGGGCAAGATCAAGGTCAAGGGCGGCAAGAATATCGACTACTACGAGATCGCAGTTCGGCAATTCAGTCAGCAGATCCTACCGCCGGGGTCGCCCCCGACGACCGTCTGGGGATATGGCCCTAAGGTTGCCCAAAATGGACCCGCTATCTTCAACGCACCTTCGCTCACCATTGAAGCAAAGTACAACACGCCAGTACGCATCAAGTGGATCAACGAACTGCGTGAAGACCCCAATGATCCCACCTCCGCCTACCTGCCCCACTTGCTACCCGTTGACCAGACATTGCACTGGGCAAATCCCCCAGGCGGCGTGACAGGGCGAGACATGCGCCCTACCTTTATAGAGACGCCAAGCCCATACACCGGCCCTGTTCCCATCGTCACGCATGTTCATGGTTCTGCCGATGTGGGCGATGAGAGTGACGGTTATACCGAGGCTTGGTTCCTTCCAATCGCGGGCAACAGCCCACCTGATTATGCTACCGTGGGGACATGGTATGACTATTTCAATGACAAGGCTGCAAGCAAAGGCTATCTGGTACCGGGCACGGCTGCGTGGGAGCCAGGCACCTCGGTCTCCCAGTACCCCAACACCCAACGGGCTTCAACGCTGTGGTACCATGACCACACCCTGGGCATGACCCGGCTGAACGTGTACGCTGGTCCCGCTGGTTTCTTTATCATTCGCGGCGGCCCTGATGACACCGTGATTGACACACGAACCGGTACAGTAGGCGTGCTGCCTGGACCAGCACCAGCGCTCGGTGACGCGCCCGGCACCAACTACTACGAGATCCCAATCGCCGTCCAGGATCGGTCGTTCAACGCGGATGGCTCTCTCTTCTATCCAGACACGCGCGAATTCTTCGACGACATCGATGGCCCATATACACCAGATACCGATATCTCGCCGATCTGGAATCCCGAATTCTTCGGCAACTGCATCATGGTCAACGGCAACACCTGGCCGTTCCAGACGGTGGAGCAGCGCCGCTATCGGCTTCGCTTCCTCAACGGCTGCGATTCACGCTTCCTGATCTTGGTCTTCAACCAGATTCCCAATGTGGAAGTATGGATGATTGGCAACGAGGGCGGCTTCTTGCCTGCTCCGGTGAACATGACTGCATTGAACGGTGGCAAGTTGCTCATGGGCCCCGCCGAGCGCATCGATGTCATCGTCGATTTCACCAATGTCCCGGTGGACAACTACATTCTCGCCAATATTGGGCCGGACGAGCCTTTTGGTGGCGGCGAGCCGGATGAGGATTTCGAGGTGGCTGATCCAAACAGCACAGGCCAAGTGATGGAATTCCGTGTGGTGCCAAACGTGGGCGCAGACTCCAGCACACCACCGCAATTCCTGCAACTGCCGGCTATCACCAACCTGGCAGGTGGTTCAGTACGGCGACTGGCACTACTTGAAGAAATGTCAAACTATTTTGACGACGCACCGGCAGAGGCACTCCTTGGCACGGTTGCAGGAGATCCCAATACAGGATTCAAAAGCTGGACGGCGCAGAAGTGGGAAGACCCCATTACCGAAAACCCATCCGTGGGTTCCACCGAAGTCTGGGAGTTCTACAACGCCACCGGCGACGCACATCCCATGCACATCCACGAGGTGCTCTTCCAGGTGGTTGACCGGCAGCCAATCTTCGTGAATGAGGACGAAGAGGAGGTGCAAATTATCCCTGGATCTGCACCTGTGCCACCGGAACCCTGGGAAACTGGGTTTAAGGACACCGTGATTGCCTATCCGGGTGAGGTGACGCGCGTGCGAGCGCACTTCAATTCGCCCGGCCAGTTTGTTTGGCACTGCCACATCGTCGAACACGAAGACAACGAGATGATGCGGCCCTATCGCATTGGACCGGCTGATCCGAATGCGCCAGGTTCAGGCATGGCAATGACCAGCGCCAATAATGCTGCGCCAGTAGGCGATAGCGGCGAGTTCATCTCAGAGGATACAGATGAAGACAACACGATCTTCATCCCCTCTGTGCAACGATAGAATAACGATAGAATGATGACACAGCGACACGGGATCACGGGCATGCCCTGAAATGATGGTGGTAGGGAGCCGCCAGTGGTCTACAACTGAAGCTTATTTGCGCTTGTTCGCCATAGAAACTGATGCTTGATGCACTCCTACAATGGTTTGCAGATGGCAAAATAACTACACTTTTCTGGTTTGTGGTATGCTTTTGCTCATGACGCATCTATGGAATTGGTTTTGTTTGTACAAGCCATCTTCCATACGATGCGTTGTTTTCTAAATTCGCTCCCAACCCTTCGGTAGACGCCTAATAGAATTACAGTGCGGGCGTGAGCGAATAAAGAGACATGAACCAATGTCACGAACAGGTATAGAAGCTAAACTGCCCTGGAAACAAGTCCCGAAAGGAGTGCGCCAACAGGTTGATGCAGCCTGTGGATCACGCGTGGTACGCGCCGCGCGCATTTGGGGAGGATACTCCCCCGCGCCCACCTTCCGTTTGACCCTAGCCGATGGACGGCGTGCCTTTTTCAAAGCGATTTATGGTGCAACCAACGAGTTTGCAACCGCCGCCCTGCATAAAGAGGAACGTGTCTACCATGATCTTGGCGGACTTCTCAAAGGCTGGATACCCCAGCATTACGTAACCATCGCGCATGAGGATTGGTATGGTCTGCTACTTGAAGATCTAGGTCCCAAGAGTGTCCCTCCGTGGACAGCCACGAAGGCACGCGCTGTCACCCATGCCCTTGCCACCTTTCATCAATCCACGCTTGGCGCTACGCTGCCCGATTGGCTCTCTCGTCCCACGCAACGGTTGTCACGCCAAAGTTGGGCAAGCGTTGCCAATGAGTCACAGCAGCTTCACAAGATCGCAATGCTCGCGGGCGAAGCCTCGCCACAGGCATTGAACTGGCTTCAGATGGCGTCACCCACCATCGAAGCCAAGATGCGGCAACCCGCGCTTTCAACTGAACCCTATGCCCTTCTTCATGGTGACTTGCGTTCAGATAATCTCCGCATTCATCAGGGCAAACTTACCTTGTTCGATTGGCCCGCGATCACAGTCGGCAGACCCGAATGGGACATTGTTGCTTTTGCCCAAACCGTCCCCATCGAAGGCGGATCAACGCCGGAACAGATCATGAGTTGGTATGCAGAGCAGTTTCCAACGGATAGAACCGCCGTTGATGGTGCAATCGCTTGGTGGCTCACCTTCTTTGCATTTCTCGCATGGCAACCGGAAATCCCGGGGCTTCCGCGCTTGCGTCGCTTCCAGCGCCACCAACTCGCAACCATGCTTTTATGGGCAGCTCGTCAGTGGTCGCTGCCAGAGCCTGCCTGGGCAGAAGCATTGCTCAGATAATTGCCCCTAATGACGCTACTTATGACTCTATCGGTTTAACCCATCCTCGACCTCAAATCCCCGACCTCAGCGGCGCAGTGAAAATGTATCTTCCCCTATTCCGCCTGCTGCATATTGATACATTTATTTCCCCCGATTTGAAGTTACACTATGGATCAAATTAGCGGGATCAAACCAGATAGAGCACGAAGTTCGTTTTAGGCTCTTGAAAGCTTCCTGCTGCTCCCATCTCTCATAAGTCAGACCGCTCTCGTAATTACCCAGATAGCAAATTTAACATTTGCACTCGGTATCGCACCCATTTCGCTTGCCGTTGCAAATGTAGCAGAGCAAGCATGAGGCTCTATGAACGCACAACAAGGTAAAATCAAACGAAAAGTTAGAAAGATTGCCCGCCAACAGTTGGGCTTTGATCAACTTCATCAAGGCCAAGAGCAGGCATTGCATCATCTATTAGCAGGACGTGACACCCTGGTGGTCATGCCCACAGGTTCGGGCAAGTCAGCTATCTATCAGATTGCAGCCGTACAATTGCCAGGGCCAACTGTCGTGGTTTCGCCTTTGATCTCGCTGCAAAAAGATCAGGTTGATGCCATCAACCAAGACATTGAAGTGGGTAAAGCAGCAGCAGTCAATTCATCGCTCTCCACGCGCGCCCGTACGGAAGCACTGGAGGGCATTCAAGAGCAGCGAGTGGAATTTCTCTTTCTCGCACCAGAGCAATTTCAAGATGAAGAGGTGTTAGAAGAATTAAAACAAGCACAGCCATCACTCTTTGTGGTGGACGAAGCCCACTGTATCAGCGAATGGGGGCACGACTTTCGACCCGACTATCTACGGATGCAACCCGTTATCGAGGCACTGGATCATCCCGTTGTCTTGGCTTTAACAGCCACGGCTGCCCCACAGTACGCGAAGAAATTGTAGAACGACTGGGAATGCGCGATCCGGCTATTGTTGTACAAGGGTTCGACCGTCCCAATATTTCACTGGAAGTCCGCATCTTTAGCGATGAAGAGGCCAAGAGACGCGCTTGCTTGGATGAGGTGGAGGGCGCAGAAAAGCCCGGTCTGCTCTATGTTGCCACGCGCCAACATGCCGAGGAGATGACAGATGATCTGTGCAAGCGCGCCATCAACGCCGCTTTTTACCATGCAGGGATGAAAGCCGCTGAGCGTGAGCAGATCCAGAATGCGTTTATGGCAGGAGAAATTGATGTAGTTGTAGCGGCCACAGCTTTTGGCATGGGCATCGACGAGGCGGACATACGCTTTGTCTTCCACTATGACATCCCTGGTTCGCTCGATGCATACTATCAAGCCATCGGTCGTGGCGGGCGCGACGGTCAGCCCGCACGCGCATTGCTCTTTTATTGACCCGAAGACCTAAGCATTCAACGTTTTTTTGCTGGGGGTGGACAAATTGACCCCGAGCAGGCAGAGCAGGTTTTTCATGCCATCCAACAAAAGCAAGGGCCAGTAGATCTCAAAGACTTGCAAGAAGAGCTTGACCTATCTCAAACCAAGCTGACGATGGAATTACGTCCATTAGAGGAAATTGGTGTTGTGCAGATAGAACCAAGTGGAGAAGTCGAGATCATAGCCGAGCCAGAAGATTTGGCAGAAGTAGGAGTTGCCACCGCCCAAGCGCAAGAACGCCATCAACAACTTCAACAATCGCGTGTCGAAATGATGCGAATGTATGCCGAAGTGCATGATTGTCGCCGAGAGTTCTTGCTCAACTATTTTGGTGAAGCCTACACGCCACCCTGCGACAATTGCGACAACTGTGCGGCTGGTCGTGTTCCAGACGAAGAGAAGGAGCATCCTTTCCCCCTCAATAGCAGAGTAGAGCATGCTCAATGGGGTGCTGGGCTAGTCGTGCGTTATGAGGGCGACAAACTGACAGTACTCTTTGACGAAGTAGGCTACAAGACCCTAGCTCTAGATGTTGTGCTGGGAAATGAGCTACTAGCCCCTCTAGCATGAGACCTGTCAAAAGACTTGGTAAGCGACAGAAAAAGCGAAGGCCGCCACAACATTTATGTGGCGGCCTTTGGTACAGTTGCGCTGATACAGTTGTAGAAGAAGCCCCAAAGAGCCTCTTAATACTCTACTTCCAATTCATCGCGTACGTCTACAACACCCTCAATATCGCTGACAAGCTCCTCAATAATACTAATATCATCATCGGTCTGCACCGTGCCGCGTAAATAGACAATGCCATTACGGACATAGACACGCACATTTTCAAGATTGCTCGGTGAACTGTTATAGCGCAGCGCATTCTGGATATCAAGCTCCAGGTCCGAGTCGTTGTCATCAACGCGATCGGGAAGATCCCGGGCATTCAGGTAGCTATCCTCCATGCTCGAGGCAAATCCAGCCGCTATCTCTACCCCTTGCAGGTCATCACTGGGAATAACGGGCGGATCATGCGGCGGGTCATAGACCAACCCTTGATCCATTGCCAAGTGTACATTCTCCGTACTGCCATCCGTATGTGCAGTATCGATCAAATCACCTCTAGTTGTATCTTCAGCTTCGATTTCATCGTGCAATTCAACAAGTTCTTCAAAGCTGACCTCCTCCGTAGGCGGGTCAGTAGGGTCTCCCCACTGACCACTAGGATTCTCTAGATAATCACTGTGTATAGCATTATCTGGATCGTTATCTAGATCGTCAGTGAGATCATCATCGAGTTCGTCTTCAAATTCTTCATGGTTAAAGCGATCTTTGCGTGCCATCGCTGACTCCTCTCGTGGCTAGCAATCTAGCGCGATCAAATCAATCACCAGGGAACCAACAGTTCTCTACTACCCGTTCCCCAGGCTACAAATCAAACCTCGCGACAAACACCGGGTCAATTCCAAATGCCATCGCCAGCCACAGCATAGCAACCTTTTCCTGTTCAAGGAACTCATAGTGGTACAGCACCAAGACATACTTTCAGGTAGAGTTTCTTTTCCACCAAACTAAACAAGGTAAGCCCCTCACTACAGCCTATCCATTGCTTGGCGCTTGTAGCTCCGACGAAATATAGTGGACCCAGGAAATTAGACAGTCAAAACGGCAAAAATAAAGTCCCAAAGTCACCATGCGAAAACAGTACAGTGCGACCTACAAGGCAGAGCTTGTCAAAGAGCTCTTAAAAGAAGAGAAGACAGTGAGTCAACTGGCCTCGGAAACGGGTGTGCATCCTACGCAACTGAAAGAGTGGAAGAGGATCGCTGTAACCGGCCTACCGGAATTGTTTAGCCGCGATAGCAAAGCAGCTGACAAAGTGGCGAAGGCAGAAGAGAAACAGTTGACAGACTTATATGCCGAAATAGGCCGGCTGACCACCCAGTTGAGTTGGTTGAAAAAAAATCTGGCCTCAACCCTGAGTAGAGACGAACGTCTGGCGTTGGTCGAGCGAGACGAAACAGAAGTGGCGCTGAGCGTGCAAGCAGAGTTGCTCAGTCTCAACCGTTCCAGTCTCTATTATCAACCCGTACCACCCTCTGCGGAAGAGGTGGTCATCAAGCATCGTATCGATGAAATCTATACCGACTATCCTTTCTATGGTTCACGTCGCATTGCCGTCCAACTGGGACGAGAAGGGAAAAGCATCAACCGTAAAGCAGTGCAACGGCATATGCGAGAGATGGGGATTGCGGGGATATCACCTGGCCCAAACCTGAGTAAGCGCGAACAGGCGCACCGTATCTATCCCTATTTGTTGCGCCATCTGAGGTCTAGTTATCCGAATCATGTGTGGGGCATTGACATCACCTACATTCGTTTGCAGAAAGGATGGATGTATCTCGTCGCAGTATTGGATTGGTTTTCTCGCTATGTGGTGAGTTGG
>JBBQIG010000016.1:0-19063 GCA_038324715.1 Anaerolineae bacterium
CCCCGTCGTGGACAGACAATGCCCGCGCTGGCGAGATAGAACCCGTGAATTCACTGGCAGTGGTAAATCCCGCCAATGTCCAACAGATCCCGGGCGTCGTGGCTCGTGCAGCCACCACTACCCCAGAGACCCTCTTCACCAACATTGTCATTGTCACACCTACCTCAGTCGAATTTGCGGCACAAGAGAATAATGCAGCAACCACTGGGGACTCTGTGGAATTATCAAATGCACCACTGACCGCACCGATTGTCTTAGAAGCATCGGCATTCTTGACCGACGCACAAAACACCACCATTGTCGTCGAGATTCCAGAAGCCGCGCCTGTCGAAGCTTTAATGCCTGCTCTCCAGTCTGAACCAGTTGCGGCAGAGGCAGAAAGCATCCAACATGAAATTATTCTGCTGCCCACCGCCACCCCATCTCCCACCCCCCAAGCGGTCGCAGTAATTAGCGTAGGCGAAATTCCCAAAGTAGAAATCATCCCTGCAGTCGGCGCAAAACTTACACCTACACCAGACGCGCCCACACCCACGCCCACCTTGACGGTTGTCCCCACAGTGACGCCAGCCGCCATAGGCCCAGGCAGACTCTGGTCAACCTTCACTCCCTTGCCTCCCGCCCAAAGCGATCACTTCTGGTTGGGCAATCCCTTTGCAGACTTTGCGTCCAACCGCTTTGGTAGCCCAAATTATCAATTTGGCTCAACGGCGGGCAATCGCTATCGTCCTCATCATGGTCTAGATTTCTCGAATCCATTGGGGACGCCTGTTCAATCTGGCGTTGCAGGCACAGTTGTCCATGCAGGGTTAGACGATCCTGAATTGCTTGGCCCCTATGCCAATTTCTATGGCAAGGCAGTCGTCATCCGTTTAGACCAACGGCTTCCTGTGGCAGGTGGTGAGATCGACGTCTTTGTGCTCTATGGGCATCTTAACGAAGTGCGTGTTGAAGTGGGTCAGCAGGTGCAACCTGCCGATATTGTCGGCCTCGTCGGCATGACAGGCATTGCCATTGGCCCCCATCTGCATGTTGAAGCACGCCTGGGAGCCAACACCTATGCCCACAGCGTCAATCCTTATCTCTGGCTCAAGCCAGATGCGGGCAACGGTGTAGTTGCCGTGCGCGTGCTGACCGCTAATGGACGCACATGGGCAGGGGCCAAAGTCTCCATCGCCCGTTTCGAAGGCAGCAAAGCAGTCTGGGCACGTCAGATTGAAACCTACCTAGACACCGAGAATATTGGCCCCGATCCACTGTGGGGTGAAAACGGTGCAATGGGTGATGTCCCCGCCGGCTCCTATTACCTCATCGCCAATATCAACGGTGAAAACATTCGCGCAGAATTTACTGTCAACGCGGGCGAGACGACCTTTGTCGAAATCCGCACTGCGCAGTAACCTCTCAGCCCCACCAGTACGCATGAACAGTAACGGGGTTGCATGGCAGACCTAGCCACTGAAAAAGCCACAAATGAAGCAGTCACCATCTATACCGATGGTGGCTGCATTGGCAATCCAGGCCCTGGTGGCTATGCTGCCATCCTACGCTATGGCACGCGCGAAAAAGAACTAGTAGGTCGCTTTCGCCAGACCACCAACAACCGCATGGAAATGCGCGCAGCAATTGCAGCGCTAGAAGCACTCAGCCGCCCTTGCCGCGTGGAAATCTATACAGATAGTTCTTATCTACGCGATGGAATCACCAAGTGGGTCTTTGGCTGGCAGCGCAATGGCTGGCGCACGAGCAACAAACAGCCTGTAAAAAACAAAGATCTATGGCAACAGCTTTTGGCAGCCCTTGCCCGTCATCAATCTGCTGGCGGCGTTGAGTGGCACTGGACAAAAGGTCACGCTGGTGATTCTGCCAACGAGCGCGCCGATAAACTCGCCAATCAAGCCGCACGATCTGTTACAGACGCCGACCCGTTAGATGTTCAAGACGAATCCATCGCCCCGAAATGATCAATCTTCGATAGATGCTTTAACGCCCAACTCAGCCGCCATCAACTCTGGCAGCACCTCAATGCCGTAACGACGAACCGCCTGTCCGTGGCGCACGCCGCACAATCCATTGCGCATATCCGCCTTACTCCACTTGAACCCATAGCGCACAAAGCCAGCAATCTCCCACAAATATAAGACCACTAACGCCAACGGATAGGGCAAATGATAGCCCATTACAACAAAGGCCATATAGTGGCGCGCCGGGTTCTTATCATCCACCAGTTCAGGCCGAAAGCCCTCAACGCCTAAGCGCAAGGGTGGATGCCCCTCCATTTGACGCAAGAACTTGATAGGGGAACGCATATCCTGCCAGCGGATAAAGGCACAATCTTCGCCCAGCCGTTGAATGACCTTGGAACTCTCTCCTTCTTCTTTGGCAATGTAATGGCGCGTGGTAGCAATCAATCCCTGTAGCCCACCCATATACCAACTATCTAGCGGCGCGTCAGATGCAGCGCGTGGTGGGGATGTTTTTGCGTTGCGCTTCTCAGGTGGGTTGGGTGAATCAATGTCAGATCTCTTGTCACTCATGCCGTACGCCCCTCTACTCCACATCAACAAAACTCGGTTTGAAAGCAGGTTCGACCACCACCCCCACTTTCAAACCGAGCAAACCAACCGAGAAAATTCAATGGGCAGAGCCGCATCTCCCAGTAGATAAAAGCCGGATTAGTGGCGGAAGTGACGCGCCCCGGTAAAGGCCATCACCAACCCTAATTTATCTACAGCCGCAATGACTTCATCGTCACGTACAGAGCCACCCGGTTGCACAACTGCGGCAATGCCGTGCTTGGCGGCTTCCTCAATGCCATCAGCAAAGGGGAAGAACGCATCCGATGCCATCACCGAACCTTGGGCACGCTCCCCAGCTTTGTGTCCCGCGACCATGACCGAATCCACGCGGCTCATCTGCCCAGCGCCGATGCCAATGGTCGCCTGATCTTTCACAAAGACAATGGCGTTGCTCTTGACCCAGCGTGCAACACGCCAAGCAAAGGCCAAATCTGCCAATTGCTTGGTTGTGGGTTGTTGTTGGCTAACAATCTCCCAATTGGCCCAATTCATATCCTCTTGGCTCAAATCGACCTCTTGGACCAACACCCCACCCATGATACTACGCAAACTTAGGGGGCGAAGTTTCACACCCGTGGGCTGGACAATGCGTAAATTTTTCTTTTGCATAAAGAGATCCAACGCATCCGCCCTATATTCGGGTGCGGCAACAACTTCGACAAAGAGCGAGGACATGCGCTCTGCTGCCTCGATATCCAGTGGACGATTGACCGCAATAATGCCACCAAACGCGCTCACGGGGTCGCTCGCCAGCGCCTTCTCATAAGCCTCCAACAAAGTTTCACCACTTGCCAACCCGCAGGGGTTGCCATGCTTGATAATCGCCACAGTCGGTTCGGGGAAATCCTGCGCCGACAGCCAAGCTCCATCCAGGTCAAGCCAGTTGTTATAGCTCATCTCTTTACCATGTAACACGGCAAAGGGCATCTGCTCGCCTTCATAGGCATAAAGTCCCCCCTGCTGGTGAGGGTTTTCGCCATAGCGATTCAACTGGACTTGCACCAATTCCACAGGGAGCCGGATGGGGAGTGCTGGCGCAAGGGTCTCATCCACCTGCCCCGCCAAGTAATCCGCAATCGCAGTATCATATTCTGCGGTATGGCGAAAAGCCTTCAACGCCAAATGCTTGCGCTGCATGGTGCTGGTACCACTATTGGCAAAAGCCGCAGCCACCTCGGCATAATCCTCTGGATCACAAACCACCGTCACCGACTCATGGTTTTTGGCTGCTGCACGCAACAGTGCCACGCCCCCAATGTCAATCTCCTCCACCGCAGTCGCCAATGTCACCTCGTGTTGAGCAACCGTGGACTGGAAGGGATAAAGATTCACCACCACCAAGTCAATTGGCGCAATTTGATGTTGCGCCAACTCTTCCAGGTGATGTTCTGTGCGCCGAGCCAAGATGCCGCCATGCACAGCAGGGTGCAACGTCTTTACGCGCCCCCCCAATATCTCTGGAAAACCAGTAATATCTTCGACAGCAAGCACCTTCAATCCCGCATCACTAATAGCGCGAGCAGTACCACCACTGGCAACCAACTCCACACCAGCGTCATGAAGTTGACGCGCAAAATCCACCAGCCCCAATTTATTAGAAACTGAGAGCAGTGCACGTACAGACGACATCTTTAGATCCTTTCTGCGTTGGGCATTCTTCGGGCACACATTGGTTGAACAAAACAAAAAAGGCAGCCGTCTCGTTAATGAGTGGCTGCCCAGCCCAGGCGTACGACTGTTGCGGTAAACCCGTTGCGTCTCCCCCGTGGTATTCCCCACGTCATATTGCTCTATATCAAATCTACACAGAATCTATAAAGAGCAATCGCCAGTTGGCGCAACAGTTTCAATTCCTACGCTACAAATATAAACCACGCCCTATACTCTGTCAAACCAAGTTCGATGCCAAATATTGCAGCGAATTTCATGCCGAATTTTACGCAGGAGCAGGCATTGCCTCCTCTACCAATACTTCTTCAATACTACGTCAATATTCTGTGACTAAAGGAAAAATGATCCTCATCGTAAGGGTAGAAGAATGCACACAGATTGCGCCATCCCTAATTTACCGCAATACAGTAGCCTCACCTCAAAGTGTCATTCCGAGCAAAGCGAGGAATCTCTCTTCCTGCCTGTGTCAGCAGAAGCAGAGAGGGGAGAGATCCTTCGCTCTGGCGAGCTACGCTCCACTACGTGAGCAGGGTGACAAACTGAAGAGATGAGTTATAGCTTCATCAAGCTCTAATTTCCCACTTGTCTGCCAGTCGATGTGACGGTTTGCACGGGCTGGGTTAAAATGTATGAACGCATTACTTTTCCAGCTTTCTGTTGAGTGCCAATTGCATTGTACCCATCGAGGTACTCGGCTCTCTTCGTGCTGGACAATCCCCAATTAACCAATCCATAGTCCTGTAGGAGAAAAACCCGTGAAACTGGAACATGTCGCTCTCAATGTGCCGAACGTACACGAAGTTGTAAAGTTCTTTGTCGATAATTTTGGTATGCGCGTTGTCATGAGCATAGATGCCCCTCCTTACATGAACTTTATTGCCGACGAATCTGGCAGCATGTTGGAGCTATACAGCAATCCCGCTGTCCCCATGCCCGATTACCCAAACATTCACCCGACCAATCTTCATATTGCCTTCACCTCACCTGACATTGAAGCCGATCGCGCACGTCTGATTGCTGCCGGTGCAGAGCCAGTAGGTGAAATCACGCTCTCGCCAACGGGAGACAAACTGGCCTTTTTCCGCGGGGCAGGTTCAGTTCCATTCCAATTGCTCCAACGCCAAAAGCCACTCATCTAGTCTGAACTAGCCATGAAACTCGGTCTCGGCCTCTACGACGGCATGGTTACAGCGGAAAATCTCCGCTTTGCCAAACAGGTGAGTGCAACCCACATTGTTGCCCACCTCCCTACAGAAAAGACGCTGCCCTCCACCAAAGATGGCTTTTGGGCTTATGAGGAACTGCGCGATCTCGCGCAGTTTGTAGCACAGCATGGGCTGAAGTTAGAAGCCCTCGAAAACTTTCACCCTGCCCATTGGGATCAAATTCTTCTCGATGGCCCTCGTCGCGCCCAGCAGATGGAAAACATCAAAAAGACCATCCGCAACATGGGCAAGGCAGGCATCCCCACAATGGGCTATTACTTTAGCTTGGCTGGGGTATGGGGCAGGGTCTGGGGGCCTTTTGCCCGTGGTGAGGCCGAGGCTGTTGGTTTTATTGAAGACCAAGCGCCCGAACAAACACCGATCCCCAACGGCGAAATCTGGGGGATGCGCTATGATGAAAATGCGCCCGAAGGCAACATCGGCACAGTCACTCGTGACGAAATGTGGGCGCGGCTAGAGTACTTCCTCACGGAGCTTGTGCCTGTCGCCGAGGAATCTGGGGTAAGGCTAGCCGCGCATCCCGACGATCCGCCGCTGCCCGAATTGCGCGGAACGGGGCGGCTCATCACCCATCCCGACTACTATCAAGATCTGCTAGACATTGTCCCCAGCCCCAGCAACGGCTTAGAATTTTGCCAGGGCACCATTACAGAAATGCCCAATGTCGATGTCTATGCGGCGATTCGTCGCTATGCCTCAACCGGGCGTATTTGTTATGTCCACTTCCGCAACGTGCAAGGCAAAGCTCCCAACTATCGCGAAGTCTTCCTTGATGAAGGGGACGTCGATATGATCGAGGCATTGCGCGCCTATCAAGAGAGCGGCTATGAGGGCATGTTTATGCCCGATCATACGCCCCACACATCCTGCGCGGCTCCCTGGCACGCAGGCATGGCTTATGCTTTGGGCTATATCCGCGCCGCAATGAATATGTTGGCAAAGGAAAAGCGTTAGTCATCGAGTGGGAATCATCCAGAGCTAATCATCTGCTAACCATATTCTGCTAACCATATTCTGCTAACCATATAAAGTGCAGCCCTAGTGGGGTGTTCCATATGCAGAACCCAAGGGAGAAGATTGAATGGAAACAACAATACTCGGACGAACCGGGCTAAAGGTGGGTGTCATGGGCTTGGGCGCAGGCGGTCACAGCCGCTTGGGGCAAACCCGTGGCAAAAGTGAAGCCGACTCCATCGCCGTGGTACGCCGCGCGGTAGAACTTGGCGCAAATCTCATCGACACCGCCGAAGCCTATGGTACCGAACCCATTGTCGGCAAGGCGCTTAAAGATCTCCCGCGTGATGCCTATGTGCTTTCCACCAAGAAAAGCCCGCGCAACAAAGAGCGCAAAATCATCAGCGGTGACGAGTTCATTGCTGGGGTTGATGCGGGTTTGCAACGGCTGGGCATGGACTATGTAGACATCTTGCATGTGCATGGCGTAAAGTCCGATGAATATGCTCAGGTACGCGCCGAACACATTCCCGCCTTACTACAGCTGCGCGACCAAGGCAAAGTGCGTTGGTTCGGCATCACCGAAAACTTCTCCGAAGATACCACCCATAAAACATTGATCACTGCACTGGAAGATGATGCATGGGATGTGATGATGGTCGGCTTTAATCTGCTCAACCACTCTGCACGCCACACCATTTTTCCTGTCACCCAAGCCAAAGGGATCGGGACCTTGTGCATGTTTGCTGTGCGCCGTGCGCTCACCGACCCCGCAGCGGCAAAAGAACTGATCGATCAACTGGTTGCTAAGGGCGAGGTTGACCTGGCTGGATACAATCCAGAAGCACCGTTGGATTTCCTCACTGCCCCTGGCGTTGCTGATTCCCTAGCCGAGGCAGCCTACCGCTATTGTCGTCACGAACCAGGCATCGACGTTGTTCTCTCGGGCACGGGCAGCATTGAGCATCTCGAAGCAAATGCACGCTCGCTGCAACAGCCACCCTTGCCACCCGAAGCGTTAGCCCGTGTCAACAAACTCTTTGCCGGGGTTGATTCTGTCTCTGGCAACTAACTGGCAAGTGATCTTAATAACATTCTTCGATCCAGAGATTAACCCAGAGATTAATCAGGAGTGAATTTATAATGACCAAACCCAAAGTCCTCGTCACCGGCGCATCCGGCTATATCGCCTCGCTCATTCTGCCCGCGCTGCGTGCACGCTATGAACTCACACTTGTCGATGTACGCAGCACCAACCGTGATGGAGAAGAAGTTCCCGGTATCCACATTCAAAACCTGATCGAGAAAGACCGAGAGGCCTACCGTCACCTCTTCAAAGGTATGGATGCAGTCATCCATCTGGGCTTTACCCGTCCCGAAGATGGCAACGATCCAGATCAGCGTTTCGGTGCCGAATTCGACAACGTACAAATGGCCTACAACATCTATCGCGCCTCTTGGGAAGAGGGTGTGCGACGCGTGGTTGTCGCCAGTTCTAACCATGCCGCCGATTACTATGAGCCGCTAATCCTGGCGCACAAGATGGACGTCGTCGATCCCAATGGACGCCCACTCTCCGACAACTATTATGGTTGGGCCAAAGAAGCCTATGAGCATTTAGGCTTTGTCTATGCGGTCGGCAAGGTGCAGGGCGGCAGCGGACAGGACGTTCAGGCCGATGTGCGCGCCAAAGTTCAGGGTAACAATATGATTGGGGATCGCTCCTCTTCAATTAATCCGCTGGAAAATGTTCAGATTCGCATTGGCGGCCCGCGCGAAACCGATGTGAAGAATTGCGCCCTGGGCGACCTCACCTGTATGCGCCGCGCCCTCGGTGCCTACATTAGCGCGCGTGACCTTTCGCAATTGATCATCAAGAGCATTGAGACCGAGGACATTCGCGACGAGAATGGCGTACCATTCCAGATTTTCTATGGCGTCAGTGGCAACTCCCACGCCTTTTGGAGCATCGCTAATGCCCGCAAGATCATCGGCTATGCACCCGAAGACAACAGCGAAATCCGCTTCCACGAACATGTCTCAGCCCATATTCAGGCGGCGCAAGCAGAGAGTGCGCGCTAGAAACTAGAGTAGCATTGTGGCTTCGTCAACAGCGAGCAGTTCACCCCAAAATAGCACGAACTCCCCTAACCATCCACTCAACGAGATTGGGTTGTATGGCCCGTGGGCAGCTAGCTTGGTGCCAGATGCACCTGCAAAGCTCTCCTTTCGTCGCAAGGGATTCACCGACGTAGATCAGTGGCGCGTTCAAGCACGCACTCGCCTCTTGGAACGACTTGCCCAGCCCGACACAGGAGGAGTGCCCGAAGTCACAGTCCATCGCACCTTTGTCTATGATGGGCTGCATATCGAAGAACTCTCCTGGCAATTGCCCTATGGGGCGCGCACCCAAGCCTTTTTCTTAAAACCTGCGGATGCCACAGGCCCGCTGCCGGGAATTGTCGCTCTGCATGACCACAGCGGCAACAAATATTTTGGGGCGCACAAAATTATTCGCATCAGTGATGAGCAACACCCTGCCCTTGTTTCCCATCAAGAACGTGGCTATGGCGGCAGTGCGTGGGCAAACGAAATCGCCAAGCGTGGCTATGCGGTTCTAGTACCAGATGCCTTTGCCTTCGCTTCACGCCGAATCTTGCCAGAAGGCGTCATCGAACCTGTGCGCGACGGTGTCAGTGACCCACAATGGGATGATATACGCGGCATCAATGCTTACAATAAGTGGGCAGGCAAACATGAGCATGAGCTAGCCAAATCCCTCTTTTCTGCGGGAACAACTTGGCCCGGCGTCTTTAGTGCCGAAGACCAGCGTTCGCTGGATGTGCTTTGTGCGCGCACAGATGTCGATGCAAACCGCATCGGCTGTGGCGGTCTTTCTGGTGGCGGTTTGCGAACCGTACTACTCGCTGGACTTGACGAGCGCATCAAATGCGCCGTTTGCATGGGCATGATGACCACTTGGCGCGATTATCTGCTCAACAAGGCACACACGCATACGTGGATGTGCTATGTGCCTCTGCTCCCTCAAGAGTTAGATTACCCCGAAATGTTGGCGCTACGCGTGCCGCTGCCCACTTTGGTACAAAATAACAGTGAAGATCCACTCTTCACGCTGCCAGAGATGCAGCGCGCCGACACAATCATTCGCGAAGTCTACGAGAAAGCAGGGGCATCTGACGCGTATGCGTGCACCTTCTATCCAGGCCCCCATAAGTTTGACCTATCCATGCAAGACGAAGCATTTACCTGGTTTGATCGCTGGCTGCAAGCCTCGTCTGAATAGCACAGTCCGTCGTACACCTAGCCCCCAACCTTATCGCGGCACAACTTTATCGCTGCACAATCTGAACAATCGGTATACCCAAATACAAGACACGAAGAACCACCGGAGGAACTTATGTCCAAACCCTGGAGAGGCATCTTTGTCATCGTCGTAACGCCTTTCACCGACTCCTATGAGTTGGATGAGGAAAGCTTACGCAAAGAAATTCGCTTTTGCATTGAAGCGGGGGCGCACGGCTTGGTAGGCCCAGCCAATGCCAGCGAATTTGCCACCATGTCCGATGACGAGCGCAAACGTTGGATGGAGATCCTCGTACAAGAAACCGCAGGGCAGATTCCAGTAGTCGCTACCACCACCCACGGACATCTGATACCTGCCGTAGCCCTCAGCAAATTTGCCCAGGACGCCGGGGCTGACGGTATCATGGCAATGCCCCCCCACATCCTGCACCCCGATGCCAACGGTTGCTATGAATATTTCAAGGCCATTAACGACGCCGTGGACATTCCCATCTGCGTCCAGAATTATGCAGGGCCAGCAGGCACACCCATGAGCAATCAATTGGTTGCCCGTATGTGCCGTGAATTGGAGCATGTGGACTATATCAAGGAAGAGACACTGCCCGAACCTCGCCAAATCAGTCTCACCCTGGCAGCAGCGGATGAATCCTGCAAAGGGGTCTTTGGCGGGCAAGGTGGCGTTTATCTGATCGATGAATGGCGACGTGGAGCCTGTGGCAATATGCCAGCTTGCCAAGCGACCGATGTTCAGGTTGCCATGTGGGATCTGCTAGAGAAGAACGACGAAGCGGGCGCGCGCAAGCTCTATAATCAAATCCTGCCGTTGATCAACTTCGAGCGCATGCACGGCGTCGCCGCTTATAAAGAGGTGCTCTATCGCCGCGGCATCTTCAAGACACGCGTCTCTCGCGCCCCTGGCAAGGCTCTCGATCAAATGGATCGCACCGAGTTAGATGCAATCATGGCTGATGTAAAGCCACTCTTCACCGTTTAATTTCCAAGAGCCATGTTCTCGTTGATCCACTCACACATAAGCCCGCCCCCTTCCTCGGAGCGGGGAGCCCTTTGGGCCGCTCCGAGGAAGGTCAAAACAAAAGTAGCATCAACCTTACAAAGACCCCCTTAACCCAATAGCGGAGAAATTGAATGTCACCCGTCACTATAGAAGGAGCGGCGAGCAACCCAATTCCAGACTGGGCACTGCGCCAACGCCAGCTCATCGCAGTCATGAACGAGACTGCACCTGTCTACCAAGAACGTTACACCCGCAAAGATGGCTCCTTTGTCTGGCTCGATGAATGGCCCGGCATGGATGGTTCAGATGATGGCTATGAAAGCTATCACAACTGGCCGCTCTTTTACGTGTTGGGCGGCGACACAGATCTGCACGAGCGCAGCCGCTACCTATGGGAAGCAGTAACTCGCCAGTTTACCGCCTATGGGCAAATCTACCGCGAGTTCGACGCCTACTATGACTGGATGCACCACGGCGAATCGTCGATCTACTTCTATTACTTTGGCTTGGCTGATCCGAATCGGGAGCCTGATCGTGCACGCGCTCTACGCTTTGCGGGCTTCTACACGGGTGATGACCCCAAAGCTGACAACTGGGACGCCGAAAAGCGCATGATCCGCTCGCCCATCACCGGCAGCAAAGGCCCGCGCTTCGAGAACTCTTGGGAAGACTGGTCAACGCATCGCTGGGTACTGGCAGAGTATCCCGTTCCCTTTGACGATCTGGATGTGAAGACCGAGACCAAAAACTTCCAGGGCGAAATGGTGCAAAAGGCCGACTGGAATGATGATGCCACCTATGCCGTCATTCTAGAGGCGCTGAATAAGCGCCAAATGCGCTCCGATGTTCCCCTCAACCTCACCAGCACCAGCCTCGTCGCCAACGCATTCCTCTACACAGGCGATGATCGCTACCGCACTTGGGTAACGGATTACCTGGAGGCTTGGGCAGATCGCATCAAAGCCAACGATGGCATTTGCCCCGACAATGTTGGCCCCAACGGCATCATTGGCGAGACAATGGATGGCAAATGGTGGGGTGGCTATTATGGTTGGCGTTGGCCCCACGGCTTTATGACCATCATCGAACCGCTGACGATTGCCGCCATGAATGCGGTCTTGCTCACAGGTGACATGAGCTACTTAGACATTCCGCGGGGACAACTTGATCGCTTGCTGGAATTAGGGCGCGAGGAAAATGGTGAATGGCGTGTGCCTTACCGCCGCACAGACGAAGGCTGGACGGCCTATCGCCCCATGCAGCCTCACCACGCGTCACAAATTTGGTATATGTCTCAAGACCCACGTGATCGCCAACGTGTAGACAGTATTCCCGAAACCAAGACCTCTTGGTTAAACGTGAAGCCTGGTCGTGGTAAGGGCGATGACCAGCACTTTGGCCCCTGGTATTGCTATCTGGATGGACGCCACGCCGACTATCCACGCCTTATCCTTGAGTCGCAATATGCCGAAGTTTTGCGTCGCATGGACAAGATCCGCAACGACAACACAGATCCTGAAACGTGGGATGTTCACCACTGGCAGAATGTAAACCCAGTGCATACTGAGGCACTCCTGCAACTTACCTGTGGCGGCCCCCAAATTGTCTATCATGGCGGATTGTTGCATGTGCGCTTGCGTTACTTTGATGCGCAGTCGCGCCGCCCCGGTCTGCCCGAAGATGTGGCAGCACTGGTCTCGCATCTCGATGCCGACAGCACAACCGTGGAGTTGGTCAACACCAGCCCGCTTCACACGCGTTCGATGCTCCTGCAAGCAGGAGCCTTTGGCGAACACGAGTTCACCACTGTCACTACACAAGAGAACGGTACGCAAGGGAATAGCAACGGAACAGAGCCAAGCCGCCAAGAGGTCAACGGCAAGCACTTCCAAGTTACCCTACCTGCCGGGCGTAGTGTTAAGCTGCATTTGGGTATGCGGCGCTATTGCAATACACCCAGCTATCAGCAGCCAGTGTAAAATGGGGCATGACGCAAGCGAAGTACGAAATCCCTTGCCCCAACCACCCTGTTTGAACTTGATTCATATAACTGACTTTGTTCCATTTGCTTAGTTTCATTTGCCTAGAAGGTAACTAGCGCCTGCCATGCCTACCCTCATCTACACAGTCAACCAATTTCGCGGAGCACAGATCGACCGAGAACAACTCTCGAATGATCCAGAAGAATTTCGGATTCAGATTCTCGAGGCATTGAACGAATGGCGAAGTGGTGATATACAGCTTATCTGGCTGGAAGTTCCCATTGAAAAGGCACGCCTGATCCCAATCGCCACGGAAGCAGGCTTCACCTTTCACCATGCGGCGGAGGATAGTCTTACCCTCACCTATCAAATTCAAAGCGATGCCTTCATTCCCACCTATGCAACCCATTGCATCGGCGCAGGCGGGGTGGTCGTCAATGACCGTCGTGAATTACTGGTCGTCAATGAACGCCATCGCCGCGATATGAGCCGCCCCCACTACAAACTTCCTGGTGGTGCACTCCAACCAGGCGAACATCTGGCAGAAGCGGTTGTGCGCGAGGTACTGGAAGAAACAGGCGTAGAAGCCAAATTCGAGGCAGTGGTCTGCTTTCGACATTGGCATGGCTATCGCTGGGGCAAATCGGATGTCTACTTCACCTGCCGCCTCTCGCCCATCAGCGAGAAGATCACAATCCAACAGGACGAGATTGAAGAGTCCTTTTGGATGCCTGTTGATGAATACATCGCCAGTGAATATGTAAGTGTTTTCAACAAACGCATTGTCAAAGCCGCCACGGATACCCCCGGTTTTCCTTCGCTTTGGGTGGATGGCTATGCGGATCCCAGTCGTTACGAATTCTTCATCCCACAGATGGATTAGATCTCTATCCGCAACAGCTTCCGTAGACTGAAGCGTACCCTAAAGAGTACACTAAAGAACAGTCTGAAGCATACGCTAAATAGAGATCTAACAAGTAGCCTGAAGAGACGTATATTTCAAGATTCATCGTTCCAAGCAAGACAAGGACCCACTATGTCCAAACCGATTACCATTACCGATGTACAGATCATCCTCACACAGCCACAAGGTTCACGGCTGATCATCGTCAAGGTGAACACTTCTGAACCCGGGTTGTATGGGCTGGGCTGTGCCACCTTTACACAGCGTTTCCATGCTGTGCATGCTGCACTCGAGAAGCACCTCATTCCCTTCGCCATCGGTCGCGATGTCTCCCGCATTGAAGAATTCTACCGAATGGCGACCGTCCACTCCTATTGGCGCAACGGTCCCGTCCTCAACAATGCCATCTCCGGCATTGATCAGGCATTGTGGGACATCAAAGGCAAGCTCGCCAATATGCCTGTCTATGAACTGTTAGGCGGCAAATGTCGCGAAGCCGCTGCGGTCTATGTCCATGCCGATGGACGCGATCCGCAAGAGGTGGAAAACAATGTCCGCAAGTTCATGGATCAAGGCAATCGCTATATCCGCGTCCAAATGGGCGGCTATGGCGGCAAGCTAGATACCTTCCCCAAGCCCGAAGGCGCACCCGATGGGGCCTATTATGACCCCCGTGCCTACACACGCAACATGCTCAAGATGATCGAGCACGTCCGCACCAATGTCGGGCCAGAGATTGAACTCTTGCACGACATACACGAGCGACTTCAGCCCATCGATGCCGTGCAATTTGCCAAAGACGTCGAGCAGTTCAAGCTCTTCTTCTTGGAAGATGCGTTGGCTCCAGAAGACATCAAGTGGTTTGAGCGCATTCGCGAGCAATGTGCCACCCCGCTGGCAATGGGCGAATTGTTCAACAATCCTCTTGAATGGCAACCTTTGATCGAAAACAGACTCATCGACTTCATTCGTATGCACGTCAGCCAAATGGGCGGCATCACCCCCGCACGCGCGGTTACACTCTTCGCCCAGATGTATGGCGTTCGCACTGCATGGCACGGACCCGGGGACACTTCTCCAGTCGGTCACGCAGCCAACCTGCACATGGACGTGTGGGCACCAAACTTTGGTATCCAAGAATGGTGTCGTTTCAACGAACTCGTCTATGAGATGTTCCCAGGTCTGCCCGAACTCCGCAACGGCTATCTCTATCCCAATGACAAACCCGGCTTGGGCATTGACATTGATGAGAAGCTGGCGGCGAAGTATCCCTGCCAAGATACAATCGAGATGTGGACCCAAACTCGCTGGCCCGACGGTAGCCCCGCTCGCCCGTAACTGGGCAGCAGACAAGCTTTCCGTCGTACAGTAAATTAACACAAAACAGCCCAGATGCTTGATGCGTCTGGGCTGTTTCTTTTACCTATATTTGTCGAATCCGACTTGCCCCCACCCCCTTCCTTGGAGCTCCAAGCTCCGAGGAAGGTTCCCCTCACACACATTCGGCCATCACCCCTGCAAACATCTACACCCGCTCAGGTCGCAAAGCCAACATCCGCAAGCCGTTTAAAATAACAACTAAAGTACTGCCCTCATGCCCCACAACACCCAGCGGCAAAGGCAACACAAATCCCTCCACAAAGATCGGCACCACAATCGTCAACACGACCAGCGTCAGAATCACCCCAATCGAGAAGATGACATTCTGACGCACAATTTGTGCAGCTTGTCGCCCCAGCGTCAGCATAAAGGGCAACTTGGCAAGATCGCTAGACATTAAGACCACATCCGCCGTTTCCAACGCCACATCCGTGCCACCAGCCCCCATTGCGATCCCAACATTGGCGGTTGCCAAAGCAGGGGCATCATTCACGCCATCGCCCACCATTGCCGTATTGCCTTCGCGCACCAACTCGTGGATCACGTCCACCTTCTGTTCCGGCAACAGTTCCCCATAGAGTTCTTCAATCCCGACTTCGTCGGCAATCACCTTAGCGACGGCATTGTTGTCACCCGTGAGCATAGCAATGCGTGTCACGCCCAGCCGGCGTAACGCCGCGACCGTAGACTTGGCTTCGGCACGAACTGTATCTGCCACCGCCAAGTAACCCACCACTTCCCAATCACGTGTCGCCCCCAGCGTATCTTCCACCGTGCTGCGCCGCACCACCAACATCGCAGTCTTCCCCTGCTTCTTGAGTGTATCGCCGAGCACGCGGATTGCAGGAGAAAAATCCATCTGCTCATTCATAAACATGCGGTTGTTACCAATATAGATAGTCTCCGCATGATCTTCCCGCGCAAAAGTCGCTTGGATACCATGCCCTGCTACGGCAAAGAACTGATCCGGTCGCTCTAACTTAATTCCTTCAGCTTGAGCCAACTCGACAATTGCTCGTCCCATGTGATGCTCACTTGGTAGTTCAGCGCTGGCAGCAAGGCGCAACAGTTCTTCGCGCGTGTAGCCACTCAACGGATGCACATTCGTCACCACAGGTCTGCCGTGTGTCAACGTTCCCGTCTTGTCAAAGGCCACAATTGAGATTTTCGAGACCTTTTCCAGATATGCGCCACCCTTAAAGAGTACACCCGCACGCGCACCGGCAGCAATGGCACTCAGCACACTTGCAGGAGTGCTGATGATCAAGGCACAGGGACTTGCCACCACCAACAGCGTCATCGCTCGGTAAAGAGTCTCTTGGAAAGGCTCGTTAATAAATACCCACGGAATGAAAATCGCCAGCAGCGTCGCCACAATCACCACATAGGTATAAGGTTGGCTAAAGCGATCAATAAATCGTTGGGTTGGCGTTGCATCCTCACGCGCCTCTGCCACCAGCTTAATGATCTTGCTCAGTGTACTCTCCGCGGCAGACTTGGTAACTTCAACGTCCAGTGCACCGCCCCCATTGATTGTCCCAGCAAAGACTTGGTCACCCGCTTCCTTATGCACAGGGACACTTTCGCCCGTAATCGGGCTTTGATCAATCGTGGATTCACCCTTCACCACAAGACCGTCCACTGGCAACCGATCACCAGGACCAACCAGCACCACATCGCCCAACACCAGCTCATCGACCGCAAGGCTGATCTCCGCACCCTCGCGGCGCACCGTCGCCACATCAGGTCGTAATTGCCCCAATGCCTCAATCGCTTTGCGGGTACGATCCATGGCAAACTCTTCCAGCGCACCACTCAGTGTAAAGAGAAAGAGCAGCAGTGCGCCCTC
The DNA here is from genome assembly GCA_038324715.1 of Anaerolineae bacterium. Taxonomy (GTDB): domain Bacteria; phylum Chloroflexota; class Anaerolineae; order Caldilineales; family Caldilineaceae; genus QEUY01. The sequence goes on from JBBQIG010000016.1 coordinate 16,885, forward strand.
CTCCCACTCGCCAATCAAGGCAGCACCCAACGCCGCCGTAATCATCAGAAAGTCAATATCGAGCTTGCCCTGCTTTGCTTCTTCAATGGCTCCCATCAGCCCCGAATAGCCACCTGCGGCAAAGGCTGTGAGCGCGACGAGTGTAATTGCCCAAGGAGGCAGTACCCCCGTCACCGAGCCACCCAACCAGCCGATTAAAAGCGCAACCAGCGTCACCGCAGCCAGCATCAGTTCTGAGTTTTCACGCCAATGCTGAAAGCCGGTATGCTGCCCTTCTACTCGAGCGGCAGCCTGTTTGGATGATTCTATCCGTTGTGTTGTCATAGCCTGTTCCCAACTCTTGTGTCTCTGCAACACATTTATTTGCGGTCGCTGCACTAAGGGTCTTCTTTACCCAAAGTTTTCACCCAAAGTTGCAGCAAGCCCTTATGCCCGTTTATAAACCGCCCCAACTACTTCTGTGCCAGCCATTGTTGGCGAATTTCGGCCTTCTTACGCTCACGGCAACGTTCACAAAAGCCGTATACGTCAACGCGCACCGCCAGAGGCAAAAAGCTTCCCCCTTCTGTCACCGATGCCTGTACATCTGCCAGCGGTGCATTGCTATGATAATCTGTAATTTCATGACAGCGCAGGCAAATCAGGTTGATGTGCGGCGAAGTATCTGTTTCATAATGCGTGTGTTCATCGCCAAAGCCGACCTCGATAATAGCCCCCAACTCTTGCAACACCTTAAGGGTGTTGTAGACGGTTGCGCGGCTAATTTCTGGATGCTGGGCAGAAAGATCGGCAAAGAGTTGATAGGGGGTCGGATGCGCCGTTGTCTCTGCCAAATATTCGCAAATTAATATACGTTGCCCGGTAATGCGCTTACCAGCCTGCCGTAGCGCGTTCAAAAAGAGATCGCGCTTTGCCACTGCTTGTTTTGAGCTCACGTTGCTTGTACTCATCTCGTCCAAACCTATCTTATCCACATAGGTTGCAAGGTATAACGAACTCCAAAGTGCCACATGCGTAACGAAGCCACCTCTTACTTAGAATGGTTCTAATATAGATTCATTATATTTGATCTTACCCACACTGTCAATTACCGCGAAGATAATCTAGAATCAGTCCAAATAAGTGGGCTGCACGCAGAGCTTTTTTGGTGTAACTTGATCTAGACAAACAGTGAGTAAATAGGCAGCGTTCAGAGAAGAGATTAGGTGTGCGTCTTATCCAATTTTTTTGACACATCTTGTGAACTTTAGTACAATCGTCTACATTCAGAAGCCTGGATTTAGTGTAGACTTCGGTGGCAGCTTACATCGCACTTTTGATGTTGTTCCCTAGTGAGATAGACTACGCCATGCGTCAACATTCTCAACTTGATTCATCTTTCTAGCGGGCATGCGAGCAACGTCAAAGCCTAACCAGAATCTTGCTTGTCATCCTTCAACTTCTTTGATTGTGCTATTTGACACACACAGTATGTGCGTTGCCCAACGGTTAGTTGTATAATCGTCTCACGTCTACCGCTGCTATCTCTGTTTTTTCAAGAGCGCGTGTTTAATAAATTCGTGTTCTTTTTCAAAAAGCCATTTCCCAAAATTAACATCGGCTTCGCCTCAACGTGTCACTGAAAATGTGTCACTGAACCGGTGTGTTAGGTTTGTGTCCTTACCGCTACGACAGGAGCAGGAATTACCTATGCCCAAGTCCGCATCTGACAAGCGCCACTTTATTATTGCGGGCGCACTCGTCGCAATTTCAACCGTACTGCTGGATATTCTGCTCAAAGCAGCCCTACCGCTGCCAGTGCAAGCCAGCATTGAATCACTGACCATTGATGGATTGATCGGCTGGCACCTTACACTCATCGCCTTCCTCTTTTCACTGATCGTGGTCTTGATGCTCTATGCCATTGTCGTCTTTCGCAAAAAAGATGACGACGAATCCGAAGGAGTTCACTTTGAAGGCAACACCTTCCTTGAAATCTTATGGACGGTTGTGCCCTTAATTTTCGTTGTGGTCTTTAGTTTCTATGGCGTTACGGCCCTGGCAAGCGTAACATATGCCGAGGAAAACGAAGTTGAAGTCACGGCAGTAGGTGTGCAGTGGAGTTGGCGCTTTGAATATCCAAACGGCATCGTCGCCCCCGAACTTGTGTTGCCCGTAAACCAACGTGTCAATGTAAACT
>JBBQIG010000017.1:0-18998 GCA_038324715.1 Anaerolineae bacterium
ACCACCGTCCATGCAACAAAATCGGTCGCCACGGTCGGGGGTTGGTCATTCCCTTCGCCGGAATCGCCACCACATAATTTTCGCTATCTCCACAATACCAGCCTTTGCCCCCCGTCCACCCAGGCAGCCTTGTTCCTGCCACGGTGACGCTTGAGCCAGGTTGCTTGTGCACTTCGTGGAGCTTCATCGCAGGTAAGTGCGCTGGGTCTACCGTCGCCAGCGGATGCAAGCTAACCGGTTGTCCCAACAGTTTCGTCTCCCACTGTACGCGCTGGCTGGCATCTTCCGCAGCCACAGCTTGAGCGACAAACATAAAGGCCAACTGCCCCCCATCCCCACCTGCTTGTGTTGCCGATGCTTCCGCCAAAAGGGCTGCTCGCGACTCACCAAGCCCATCCAGCGCCCCACACTGAATCAAGTGTGTCCATTCCTTGCGTGCCAATGCAACCCGGCTCAACAGATCACCCACACTGGTAAAGGCATGCTCACGACGAGCAGCAAGAATCGCTTGGATGCTCGAACGCCGCAGATCACGCACCTGCCCCAGCCCCATCCACAAGGTCGGATGCAATCTCTCTTCCGCTGCGGCTGGCGGCTTCTCCTCCCAAGAGAGAGAAAATTGGACACTGCTATAGTTCACATGCGGCGGGCGCACCTCAATGCCCAAATGACGTGCCTCCGCCAAATAAATCGACTGATGATGAAAACCACCCCAATCCGCCAAGCGCGCACACAGAAACTCGGCGGGCCAATGCGCCTTAATATAAGCCGAGCGGTAACTAACATCCGCATACGCTGTGGCGTGTCCCTGGTTAAAACCATAGCCAGCAAAGGCCATCACTTGATTCCACAAGGTCTGCGCCTGTGTCGGGCTAAAAGCAGGGCCGTTGGGTAATGCGCGCTGGCAACCCTCCATAAAATGCGCTTGCAGTGAAGCCATTTCATGGGCTCGAAATTTGCTCATGCCCTTGCGTAGTTGATCCGCTTCCGTCCAACTCAGCCCCGCAATTTCATGCGCCACGCGCAACACCTGCTCTTGAAAGAGCATCACCCCTTGCGTTGGCCCCAAGATAGGTTCAAGCGCCGGATGAAGATAACTCACCTCTTCCTCGCCTCGGTAGCGACGGATAAAGGCTTGCGCCATTCCACCCGTGGCGGGCCCTGGCTTAAAGAACGCATTCGCAATTGCCAGATCTCGCACATCTTTCACGCGCAATTGGCGTAGCGTGCGCTGCGCGCCCGATGATTCACACTGAAAGACGCCAACAGTAGCACCCTGCGCCAAGAGTTCGGCTGTTGCTGCGTCCTCGCTAGGAATCGCGCCCAAATGGAAATCAGGCGCATGAAGACTCCGCACCAGTTTGACAGCATCCGCCAGAACCGTCAGCGCGCGAATCCCCAATAAATCAATTTTGGGCAAGCCCAACGCCTCCACATCTTCATGCGCAAATTGCGTCACATGAAAGCCTTTGGGAGTCCACTGCACAGGTGCAATCTCCGTGATTGGCCCTGGCGCAACCACCACCCCACCCGGATGAATACTCAAATGATGGGGCACACCCACCAAGTCATAGGCCGCTTTCACCATCTCAACCTGGGCAGCATCCGAAATCTGCGCCAAAAGATCTTCCAGCGCATCCTGCTCTCGCCGCCGCGGATCGGGATGCCATTGGTCGCGCACCCTGCCACTTAATTCCTCCACTGTTGCTTCATCAAATCCGTAGGCTTTGGCGCTCTCACGCACTGCCGATTTAGGGCGCAGCGTTGCCATCGTAGCCACCAGCGCCACCTTGTCTGCGCCATAACGCTGGCGCACATAATGCAATACCTCATCGCGCCGATGGCTGCATAAATCCAAGTCAATATCTGGCAGTCCCGCACGCTCAGGGTTCAGAAAACGCTCGAAGAGTAGATCGTGGGCAAGTGGGTCAACAGTCGTAATTCCGCAGCAATAGGCAACCAACGAGTTTGCCACACTGCCACGCGTGTTATAGGGAATCTCCTGTTGGCGCGCATAGGCTGTGATATCCGCCACCAGCAAAAAGAGAGGTGCAAAACCGCGCGCATTGATCGTCTCTAATTCATAGGCAAGACGCGCGCACAGAGGTGGTGTAACATCAGTGTAATGTGCAGCCAATCCCTCGTTGACAACTTTTTCAAGCGCCTGTGCGGGCGTTTCATCCGCTTGCAGCGCCAGCACAGGCCAAATCGGACGACCATCGGGAAGCGCAGAATCACACTGGCTCACAATTGCACCGATGCCAGCAAGTGCGTCGGGATAGGCGGCAAACTCTTGACTCAATTCAGAAGGCGATTGCCAATGAATCAGGACTGTAGCATCCCCCTCATCGGGTAAATACGCCCCATCCACCTGCGCCAAAGGGCAATTCTGGGCAATTGCCGCCAAAAGCCGCAAGCGTGGGCGATCTTCAGCATGCAGACAATAGACAGGCTGTACGGCAGCAACTGGCAGCCCAAAACGCTTGCCAATATCCACTACCACATTGGCTACCGCGATATCTTCTTGCCGGTGTAACTCCTGGTCTGTCTCATCACGCATCTCAAGAGTCAGCCATGCCTGCTCACCATAGAGACCCCCCAAGCGCGACGCATATCGTGCAGCCGCGGCAGCGTTTCCCTCACGCAGCGCCCGTCCCAACCAACTGCGTCGTCCGCCCGCCAAACAGATCAACCCAGAACGAAAATTGCGTAAGGTCTCCCAATCGACCCCACGCAAAGCAACTTCCTCGCGGTCAGGGCGTGCTTGAATGGCGGAAGAAAGCCCACAGAGCGAACGCCAACCCGCAGGCCCCGTCGCCAACAGCACCAACTCTGCGGCACTAGGCCATTTGCGCGCACCAACCTCCTCGACAGCCGCCACCGTCACCACCATGCCGACAATCGGCTGGATATCCGCCGCACGACAAGCCTGGGCAAAGGCCACTGCGCCGTAAAGCACATTCGTGTCTGTCAACGCCAATGCCTTCATGCCCTGCTGCGCCGCAGTCTGCACCAGTTCAGGCACGGTGGGCGTCGCACCCAGCAGGGTATAGTGCGAGTGAACATGCAAATGGGTAAGTGATTCTATTGGTTGCTTTGTCTCTAATTCTGTCGCACGCATACGATGATCTTAGGCGCATTCGGGTAAAATAGCCAAATAAAAGGAGAAAAAAGCCATCATGTCGATGCGTGCACCATCTATTTCCCGTCCACAAGCCTGGGTGCTAGCAGCCCGCCTCAAGACCCTTCCCGCAGCGATTGGCCCCGTCCTTGTCGGCGCGGCATTGGCGGCAAGCGTTGGACGCTTCAATCTAGGGCCTGCTTTGGCCGCGCTCCTGGGTGCGCTCTTGCTCCAGATCGGCAGCAATCTCGCCAACGACTACTTTGATGCCATGAAAGGGGCCGACAACGCCACGCGGTTGGGGCCAACACGCGTCACCGCCGCAGGGATCATCTCGCCATCGACCATGCGCGTGGGCATGGCGATCACCTTTGGCATGGCGGCGCTCGTCGGCCTATACCTCATCAACGTGGGCGGTTGGCCAATTTTGGTGGTGGGAGCAGCTGCCATCCTTGCAGCATTAGCCTATACGGGTGGCCCCAAGCCCTTTGGCTACATGGGGTTGGGCGACCTCTTTGTCTTTCTTTTCTTCGGTCCCGTTGCCGTCTGTGGCACCTATTATCTGCAAACATTCAACATCAGCCGTGATGCGATCTTCGCCTCGCTGCCGATGGGTGCGCTCATCACCGCCATTCTTGTCGTCAACAACTTGCGCGATATTGACAGCGACCATGCCGCGGGCAAACATACCCTAGCCGTAAGAGTAGGGCGCGCAGGAACGCGCACCGAATATATAGCCCTCATGGCTCTTGCCTATGCCGTGCCACTCATCCTTGCCATCGGCTCTGGTTCACCCTGGTTGCTAGCACCCTTCCTCACACTCCCCATCGCCCTGCGCCTCATCGCCACCATCCGTCAAGCCACTGATGGCCCCACCCTCAACGCAGCCCTGGCACGCACAGCGCAACTGAGTTTACTTTTCGCCATCTCGCTCTCCGCAGCTTTTCTGCTCATGTAGTCCTCTCTAGTGCTTCCTCTCTATTCTTCCTTCCAGCTGTTTCATCACAGGCAAACTCTGCCACATGACACAGACTTTCCCTTAAAGTTTGGCAATCCCTCGCGTCCCATGATAAAGTGCCAATCATGAGCACGACGCTTGTAACCATCTACCATTTGGAAATGACTGACCCAGCGATGCTCAAACCTTCGCTTCGCAGTCATCCAAAAGCAAAAATTGAGCGTGCCGAAATCCCCAGCCCGGAATTCAACCGCTTTCTCTATAGTGCGGTGGGTGGCAATTGGTATTGGCATGAACGGCTAACGTGGAGCTACAGCCAGTGGATGCAATGGCTTGACCGCGAAGGGCGCGAAACATGGGTTCCCTATGTACGCGGCACCCCGGCAGGCTACGTCGAGTTGGAACGCCAACCTGATAGCAGTGTAGAAATTGCCTACTTTGGCCTCATGTCTCAGTTCATTGGGCAAGGTCTAGGCGGGCAACTCCTCACCTTTGCCATTCAACGGGGCTGGGAACTGGGTGCCAAGCGCGTGTGGGTACATACCTGCTCACTCGACCACCCTAGTGCGCTGCGCAACTATCAAGCGCGCGGGTTACGTCTTTTCAAAGAGGAAGAAAAGTGGGTCATACTGCCCACACAAACACCCGGTCCTTGGCCCAATTCCCAAGTGACGACATCGATTTTTAATTTCAACAAGGAGTAACTTTGTTCATGTCGAGTGGTGCAATCCCGACAACACGTTTTTTACTCACGAGCCTAATTGTTCTTCTGGTCAGTGCCTGTGGAGCTAGCAGCAATGAACCAACGCCCACGCCACTGCCACCAACCCAGGCAGAATTAGCAGCCATCAACCCGACAGCCACTAGCTCGACAGAGGCAAACCCGGAGAAAAACATGGTAACAGCAAGCGGTCTAGAATACACAGAAGTTATCGAAGGCAGTGGTGAACAACCTCAACCCGGAGAAATTGTTTCTGTTCATTACACAGGCAAATTGCAGGATGGCACGGTCTTTGACAGTTCTGTGAGCCGCGGCGAACCGATTCGCTTTCCCCTGGGTGTAGGCATGGTCATCCCCGGTTGGGAAGAAGGCATTGCCTTGATGCGCCAGGGAGGCAAAGCGCTCCTAACGATTCCGCCCGATCTGGCCTACGGCCCACAAGGTAGCGGCGATGTCATACCCCCCAACGCCACGCTGATCTTTGATGTGGAGTTGCTAGATATCACTGCTGGCTCTCCCGATGCCCCCACCCCTGTGGATGAGGCACGCTATCAGACAACCGAGCAAGGGCTTCAGTATGTAGACTTGGTTCAAGGCGAAGGCCCCAGCCCAGAAAATGGGCAACTGGTATCCGTTCACTACACGGGCTGGCTTGAAGATGGTACCAAATTCGACAGTTCTATTGATCGAGGTGAGCCTTTTACCTTTAATGTAGGCATGGGGCAAGTCATTGCGGGTTGGGATTTGGGCGTGAAGACGATGAAGGTGGGCGGTGTGCGCCAATTACGCATTCCTGGCAACCTTGCTTACGGCGAACGCGGTGCAGGCGGCGTCATCCCCCCCAACGCCACTTTGATCTTTGAAGTTGAACTACTGGGTATTGATTAACTGCAAACAATAATTGCACGATAGCCCACGCTATAAATACAAAATAAATACAAATCATCCTGAAATTTAAGGGTGATTGAACCACGAAGCCTCCTGTTGTAGACCAAGGTACACACCAAAGTCGAACAACAGGAGGCTTCTTTATAATATGAAGAAATAAAGGTCTCACTCGCACGCAACCCACTTCAGCACAGGCAGATACCATTTGCCGAGCATTGATAACCTTACAGACTCTTTAAGCCATCTTGCCTGACAATCTTAGGAATGAAGAACTGCGCGTGTTTAGCGCAGATGATGAGCGAACTTTAATTTGATGGTTTGCAGTAAATATTCTGCAATAAGATGTAGAAATATGCTGTAGAGAGAAGCATGGAATAAACAATTATGACGTCTATACAATGGAAGCAAACCGCGCCCACGGCAACGACAGAGCTGATCGACATCACAAGCAGCGCCTGGAAGCGTGACCCGTTTCCAACCTACGCCCGCCTGCGAGTTGAGCAGCCAGTCTGCCAGGTAAAGGCTGGGCGACTGAATGCATGGCTAGTCACTCGTTATGACGATGCAGTCGCCGTGCTTAAGGATGATGAACGTTTTGTGAAGAATCGCCGTCAGGTGCAAACGGAAGAGCAGTCTGCAAAGCGTGGATGGATGCCCGCATTTCTCAGGCCATTGGAGAAAAATATGCTCTACGTGGATGGCCCTGATCATGCGCGGCTGCGCAGTCTTGTACACAAAGCCTTTACACCACAGCGGATCGAAGAGATGCAAGGGCGTGTCCACGCCGTCGCCAATCAGCTCATTGATGAGATGCAAACGAAACGCACGATCGATCTGCTAAACGATTTTGCCCTGCCCTTGCCACTCACGGTCATAGCCGATCTACTCGGTATCCCCACTGCGGATCGAGGGCGTTTTAGTCGTTGGACAAAGGAGATCATTAAGCCGCCTAGCACCAAGTCCTTGTTCCAAATGGTCCCAGCGACCTGGTTCTTTATGCGCTACCTGCGCCAACTCTTTGAGGCAAGGCGCACTGAGCCACGTGATGATCTGCTCACCGCCCTCTTGCAAGCCGAAGAGGCGGGCGACCGTCTGAGTGAAGATGAACTGCTAGCGATGGTCTTTGTGCTCATCGTTGCAGGTCATGAGACCACGATGAACTTGATTGCGTCAGGTATGCTGGCACTCTTAGAGCATCCAGACCAACTAGAGCACCTCCGCAAAGAACCAGAATTGATCAAGTCAACCGTGGAAGAGTTGTTACGGTTTACCAATCCGGTGGAAACTACTACTGAACGCTTTGCGGCTGAAGATGTAACGCTGGCGGGTGCTGAGATCAAGCGTGGTGAACTTGTGTTAGTTGCGCTTGCTTCAGCCAATCGTGATGAACAGATCTTCGACAATCCCGACAAACTTGATATTACGCGCCCCAAAAACAGGCATCTTGCCTTTGGTCAGGGTGTACACTATTGTGTAGGCGCGCCGCTGGCTCGTTTGGAAGGTTCGATTGCCATCAACTTGCTGGTACAACGCCTGCCCAACCTGCAACTAGCCGTTCCCGCCGACAAATTAAAGTGGCGCGCCACGCAAATCGTGCGCGGGCTTGACTCGCTGCCGGTGACGTTTTAATTGAACGGGGATAGTTGCCAGTAAAGAAAATCTTGCTCTGGGCCTGTCATTACACTTCATGGGGAAAATCTTCCTCGAAGCTCGGAGCTTCGAGGAAGATTTATGACAAGTCCACTGCGGTAGCGCAGAAAAACACAGCACACAAAAATCATCCCGCAATCCTGTCTGGGTTGCGGGATGATTTTTGTGTGCTAATTAAAGACTGTCTAAAACAGTTCTATGGCTTGATACCCCTATTCCCAGTACACATAGACTGCGGGACTGTTCTTGCCATCTGGTTCGCTCCACTTAAAGATCCACCAGGAGTCATAGAGACTTAAGTTGACACAACCGTGGCTGCGCGGTCGGCCAAAGGCATCATGCCAATAGGCCCCATGCAACGCATAGCCGCTATAGAAGTAGAGCGTCCACGGCACTTCTTCCAGGTTATAATATCCCCCCGTTGCCGCCGAACCACCCGACATCTTGCGCCACATCAACCGCAGCCATGTGCGGAAAATGCCTTGCACAGTGGGCGTACCCGACAAGCCAGTCGCCGCCAATGCCGCATAGACTGGCTCATCACCTTGATAGGCGACCACCGTCTGCTCGCGCAGGTTGACACCCACCCACTTCTCGTTGGCACGGATTGCAGCGGGGCGAGCCTTCAGCTTTGCCACAACCACGTTCGCACCATAGATCCAACGATTCTCACCGATGCGATACCAGCGTTGACCCGCAACCGTTCGTGTTTCCAAAACGCTCAGGCGATCATACTTGTTGACCGTCCCCACCACCGTACTGGTCGTGTTTGGCTCGGCACGCACATTCAGCGTCGCAGTCACCACCCACGCCAACGGCAAGGCAGATGCCGCAGCCACTTCAGTTTGGCTCAAAGGGGGCAACTCCTCAGAAACTGCTGGCTCATTCATTCCTGAATCATTAGCAGTTGCAACCAACTTGATCCAGCTGCCATGTACCCAGCGGTCAGTACCAATGCGATACCAAGTGGCTCCAGAAACCAGCCGTTCCTCATAAATGGAAACTTGAATGCCCTTCAGGAGTCGATCAATCGGCGGGTTGGTGCTACCCACACCGGGTCTAGCACGTACATTGAGCACATCGGCAGTGACAACACCGCGTCGCGTGGGCAGAGGCCCTGGAGGAGGGGTACTCACCAACCGCACCCACCCACTATGCACCCAACGTCCAGTGCCAATGCGATACCAAGTTGCGCCAGCGGCTGACTTCTGTTCGAAAATTGTCACCTGGGTGTTGTAACGCAATTGATCAACCACGGGGTAACCTGTGCCAGCGCCACTGCGCACATTGAGAACATTGGCGGTTACAATGCCTTTGGGCAAATTATGCGGGTCTGGATCAGGACCTGGGTCGGGGTCTGGGCCTGGACCAGGATCGGGATCAGGGTCAGGCCCTGTGCCAGCCAACTCCACACCCCGTAAAGCCGATGGCGTGACGATGACAACGCTGCTGGCAGGAATCCAATCCAGTGCGGTGGACTGATACCAAATCTGTCCACCCGCAACCACTTCTTGCCGAATCGCCAAATAAGTACCAAGTACCAAAGTACGCGTGACGACAGTACCACCTGGTTGCGAGACCATGCGTGCCCATGCCCATAAGGGACGGGCGTAGCGGAAAGGCTGCCAAGTGGGCAATGTTGCCGCCGCAGCAACAACTTCCAACGGTGCGGCAAAGACTTCACCCTGTTTAACAGCTTCATTTTCGCTGGAGCGATTAGCATCCGCCTGCGTTCGGCAGTCAATAACAGATTCCAGCGTGTGAGCAACCACCTCAATCGCCTGTTCCGCCACCTGGTCAACCCAATAGCCTTCCGCATCCACCAAATCTACCACCAGCAAATAGGGGCCTGGCTTCGAATAGGTAAAGCGCCACTCGGCCTTATGCCCCAGCCCTTCGGCATTGGCAGCACCCGTGGCGCGCCACTCACGTTGATTGCTGCCACCGGCGTCAATCCGCAGCACATGGTCAGCGGGCATGTCATTAACCTGCAATTCAACCTGCAACTCCATAGGGCTGTTGGGCACTGGGTTGACATGCAACAAAGCCACGGCAAGTTCATTTTGCACTACCACCGCGTCGCCATCGACCACAGTTGCAACAATTGCTTCCATGCCCCAAAGCAGCACAGCTTCTTGACCATCTTCTGCCACTGGCACATTTTCGACCAACGTCACGCTACGCATGGTACGCCAAGTAACCTGTGTGGGGGCAACGATTACCCCTAAATCCACCACAGTATCGTCCCCCAGCACCAGTTTGGCGGGTGCAGCAAGCACCAAATTATCGTCTACTGGACGCGGGAATTGCAGAATATAGGTGGACTTGGCACCTCCTTCTATCAAAAGAGCCACGAGTTTTGCTACCGGATGGGGAGTAACATCTCCCTCTTGAGAATTTTTCACGACCATCATAGATTATTGCGTATCTCCTCCGCAGAATGAAGCGGGACTGCCAGTAAATTTGACAAGTTGCAATTCAATAAGTTTCATATTATGCGATATTACTTGTTTACCATGACGTCAGACTATTATGGAAAGTTACGTTTCTACGTGCATTTTGTTGAATTACATCAAACATCTTTGCTGGACATCTTCTCAGTTCCTGCCTTGTCAATTGCAAACAGCTACGCGCCAACACATTCATCTCAATTTGGCGCGAAAGACGCACGCCCATTACACTCAAACAATAGCTTTTGCAGTTGGTGCAGACGTTTCCAGTTTTTTAATACAAACTAAGGGGATGTTTGCCCCTCCTGTAACTCCTAGATAAAGCGCACAGGAGTTGCAAGATGCTTTACACCACTAGAATCTCGCCACTTCAATTCCACTAGCAACGGGTTCTCATTGATACCATTTTCATCAGGTCCAGCTTCGACGGCTTCGCCTTCAGCAACCCCATCCAATCCATCGCCCGCAACAAATCATGCAGTCGCCATCCATCGCGTGATCTTGGTGGGATGGCTCTTTGGCATTAGCAGCAGCGTAGTCACTGGCATCGTCACTCCCCTGGCCCGCGGCATGATTGTGGGTGGAATGGCTCCTTCTACCTTGCTCCTGCTACGCCTGATCCTCGCCACAATTCTGCTTGGCGGCACGCTTGGCCTAATCGCCCCACAAAAATTCAGGCTCACTTGGCGCGGGCTAGGATTAATGACAACGATAGGGTTGTTGGCTGGCTTGGAAATCTGCACTTTTTTCGCGTCGTTGGCTTACATGGACGCTGCCACCTCCTCCATTGTGAAGTCAGTGCAGCCCCTCGTGGTTTTGGTGCTCTTGGCCTTGGCAGGGGAACGAATGAGCTTGCGCCATTGGTTGCGATTGGGGTTATCGGTGGTGGGGATTTATTTATTGGTGGGCATTGGAGGGAGTGTCAATCCTTTCGGAGTCTTTCTGATTGCGCTGTCGCTCATCCTCTATGCCCTCCAATTGGTATTGGTTCAATGGTGGCTGCATGAATATGACACCTGGACTATCTCTTTTTACCTCTCTGCCTTTATGACCCTAGTGATCGGTGGCTGGTGGTTCACCCAGGGCGCACCCTGGTATGCGCCCAGCCTGAACGAATGGATCCTTATTGTCGTTCTAGCTATTTTCGGCACCTACTTGGCACGCCTCACCCTCTTTGCCGCCATTGCGCGCATCGGCAGCGGTCAAACTGCGCTCTTGTGGCCCTTGCAAACAGTGACCGCCATTTTCTTGGCGGTGATCTTTCTCCACGAGCGACTCAGTGCCGTGCAGTGGTTTGGTGGTGCGCTCGTCCTCGCAGCCACCTTCCTCGCCCTCCCGGGTGTCCAGTTGCGCTGGCGTCGCCGCACCAATACAACCATCCACCCGCCCATCTAACTTAGCCCCCAATCCATCCATAAATACAACAAGCCCATCCGAAATTCTGGATGGGCTTGTTTATCTTCAGACGATACCTTAACGGTTCCTACTTTTGTCGCTTGTACTGACCTGCTGCCTGTGCCACAATCGCTTAAGATTTAATTTCCATTTGGCAACTGGCAGTTTCTTCTGTAGTTCGTTCTTTTGAAAGCATAGATTGGAAGCACAGAGTTTATGAGTTTACTCAACAGCCCGTTTCGCGGCCCACTCACCGCACAAGACATAGAATTTATTGAGGAGAAGATCGACGACCTCACCTGTAGGCTCTTCCCCAAAGGGAACTATCGTAACAATGCTCTGGCGATGGAGTTGCCAGAGAAAATTGAGGAGTATATTGATATGGCAGAGCATGCGGGGAAGGATCTGAAGCTTGGGTACGGGGCAGAACTGGGGCAGAACTTGCGCGATCTGCTCCATCGGGTCAATGCACACTATCATCAGCGCAACTGAGTAAGTAACACCGTGTAAGATGCCGCAAAGTATCAAGATGGCGAATTCCAGACAAGTTGTACAGCTTGCCTGGAATCGCCATCTTCTAAGCTATGAATTTCAATGCACAGGGGATTCAATCCGCTATCTATGCCGCTAAAGTCTGTGCGAGAGACGGCAATTGTCTAAAGCAACTATCTTTAACGCAATGTTCCTGCTGTCCACACCGCAGGATTGACCACGTCGTTGGGTCGTTCCCCACGGAAGAAGGAGAGCACTCGCTCCACAGCCATATGCTCAATCCGCTCACGCCCCTCCGTTGTCACGGTGGCACTGTGCGGCGTCGCCACAATCAACGGATGGTTGCGTAGTGGATCGCCGACCTCTGGCGGTTCCGGATCAAAGACATCAATACCCGCTCCGCCCAAATGCCCACTATCCACCGCAGCCAACAATGCTTCCGGGTCTACCAAAGGCCCGCGTGCCAGATTAAGCAGATAGGCACCTTGTTTCATTTGCGCCAATCGAGCTGTATTCATCAGCCGGTGGGTTTCTGGTGTGACAGGTACATGCAGGCTCACAAAATCACTCTGGCTGATCACCGTATCCAGGTCAGCAAGTTCTACGCCTAGCGCTGCGCCTTGTTCTGCTGTAATGTAGGGATCATAGGCAACGACACGCATGCCAAGGCCATGATGACAGATATGCGCCACACGCCGCCCAATGCGCCCCAAACCCACTAGACCCAAAGTCTTGCCCTGCACTTCCATCCCATGCAACGGGCCTGTGCGCGGGCCAAATTTACCAGCAGCTAAATTATCATTGCCCTGCTTAATGCGCTTGGCAAGATTCATCAAGATCGCAACCGTATGTTCGGCAGTAGATTCAGTAGGCCCGTCAGGCGTGTTGCAAACCACAATGCCATGTGCGGTGGCATCTTCGAGGTTCACATTATCCACGCCAATGCCCGTGCGCGTGACCATACGCAGATTGGGCAACTGACGAAACAGATCCGCATTGTAACGCACCCCAGACGAAGCTAAGATTGCTTGGGCAGCCTGCGCTTCAACGCTGGCATCATCTCCAACCTTCCCCACCCGTACATGAACCTCAGACGGTAACATGGAGAGTGCATTGGAAGAGAAGGGAACTTCAACCCAAACCTGGGTCAAGGAAGAGTGGCTCATAATACCTCTTGGCCCGAATGAATGGCCGGATAGATAGCGAATAGATGAGTAGAGAATAGGTGAATAGGTGAATAGATTTGATGGACAGACAGATTAGATTGGGCAGCTAAATGAGGGGTTGAAAGTTTGTGACAGGAATGAGAGTACTTTTAGCGCCAGATAAAACTCCGCAAGTCGCTGGGTGGGCTAGCTGCTTCAAGCGCATACTGATTGTTGGCACCCGGCATCACCCGCACCACGGAGACTTGCCACGCATAGGTAGCTGCCTCGCCATTCGTCGGCGCATAAGCGGTATCCAGCCGGTGACTCGTTGACTTCGTCCAAACACTTGGAACAGTCTGTGCGGGGCCACTGATCGGGTAAACCAAAAGTACATACCACTCGTTAGGAGCCAATACATCTACGCTGATCCAGCGTAAGAGTGCAGGATCCGTTGCGGGTACAACTTCTTCATTGGCAGGGCCGATGGGGCGCGGCTCGGCATAGACTACTCCAGAACTTGCCGGACCACTCGGTACGGGGACATTTTCGATAGAGGCTAGCACCTCAGCAGGAACCTCGCGGACAGGAATCACCAACACATCCCCTGGGCGAATGAAATCATTTGTCGCAAGGCTATTGGTGCTAATGATCTCTTCTACGGCGCTGCCAAAGCGATTGGCAATAGAGATAATGGTGTCCCCTGGTTGCACTGTATATTCAAAACGTGACTGAACCGTGGAACCACTTACATCTTGATTCTCAGGAACTGTTACCGGGACAATTAACTCATCCCCTGTCCGAATCAACGCATCGGTAATGTTATTAGCCGCTTGAATCTCTTCAACGGAAGCACCATAGAGCGTACCAATCGACAGCAGCGTTTCGCCCTCCACCACGCGATGACGGATTACGCCGTTCGCACCTGGTGTGGGGATGGGTGTTGCAGCCAGATCAGCCGTCAAGGTAGCGGGCACCGTGGCAGTAAGCATCGGAATGCTGGTGGGCAGAATTACAGCAATATCATTTGCGACGGCTTCCTCTGGGCGCGGCTGACTAGCGATGCGCCACCAGACTGCCAATACGACCAGGACAGCCAATACCAAAAGCGCATCGATCCACGAGACCCGTTGTCTGCGCTTCTTTTGAATACGCAGATCGTGCCCACACATAAAACAGCTTTCAGCGTCGCGAGCAACTCGTGTCCCACAGTTGGGACAGCGTCGTTCGGCGACCACCGTAGAAACTTGTTGTCTTGCCATCGTCGCAATTATAGCACTAGAGTACCAGAGGGCAAGTTAACAATTCGTCAGGTTTTACTAATCTTACCTTTACCTACCAAGTCCTTCTCTGTACCAAAAAATTGAAGAACCCAAAAGAGGTAAGAAACATGTAAGCATAGCTGCCCGAAAGATCAAAAGCGGAGAGCTTATGCAAGCTCTCCGCCTCATTTCTCCAAACGGTTGATCTGCTAAATCATCGCAAATCGATGTAAATCAGTGTGACTATTCGTGCAGCGTCAGCAAGTATGCAACCAAATCTGCCAAATCTTCTGTGGGAATTGTCTCATCATAGTTCTGAGGCATGACACCCGCAGGATAATCAGGCACAACATACGCGTTAGGCTCGACGATGCTCGTGTAGATATAGTCGGCAGGACTTTGATCAGGCTGGCGACTGGCAGCAGTATCAGCCATGTTGTGCCAGGTAGGTCCAGTCATAACAATGGCAGGATCGACATTGTGGCAGCCTCCACAACCATTTGCCAGCGCCACAGTCGCGCCACGGCTGGGATCAGCATTTGCCAATGCAGCTGCAAAATCCTCTGGCAGCCCCGCCGTCACTTGTTCGGGAGTCAAATCAGCAAATCTAAGTGGCACTGCCGTTGGCTCAACGACAATCTCTTGGTTCGCTTCTTCCGCATAAAGTTGAGCACCTAGCTCAGGTGAAATCAACCTTGCATTCGCATTCGGCACACACCCAGCGAGCATTAGCCCAACAACCAACACAAACAACAAAAATCCCAGCGATTGGCTTCGCAGTAACTTCATAGATCCTCCAGCACTTCCCAGTGGATGGGGAGAGAATAGCAATTTCAGATGATATGACAGTGTAACACAGCGTACATACCAGAGCCAAGTTATCAAGCTTGTTGCGCTTTTATTCACAAGCAGAACTTTCAATAACTGGCACCGTGACACCCCTTCTTCATTATCTGGGCTACTTCAGCCCCGAATTTCCATTCCTTGCCAGGAAAAGTTTCCCTTGGATAAGCTTGCCCATTTGTCTACTTACAGGTAATCTTCCCAGTATTCAACGCTTGTTTCGCAAACTAGTTCGCAAGCGGCGCAACGCAACTTCTTCCAGTGCAATTTTTCTCAACAACAGCAGGCATCTCCACTGATTCTGCGTGCTTATAGCACGCGTTCGCCTTAGGAGGGCAGAATGCAGACTCTTTTGCGTCAAGTTTTTGTTGCCATCTTGGGTGGCGTAGTCGCAGCGAGCATCCTTCTCGTTGCCAATGATACAGAGCGCCAGCCAAGCGCTGCGCTGGCACAAGTCACAATGGACAGCCCGACTTCAACGGATGCAGGTGCGCCCCATCAGATTAACTACCAAGGTCAGGTCTACGATCCTACAAGCGGCGCGCCATTGAGAAATGCGGGTTTAAACTTCAGCTTTCGCATCTACAATAATCCTTCTGGCACAAACCAACTCTTTCGCGAAGACAAGTTTATTACCACCAATATAGATGGCTTCTTTAGCACCAAACTTGGTGAACTCGTCACCCTCCCCACCTCCATCTTTGATGGACAAGAACTCTATTTGCGCATTTATATCAATGATCAAGAACTGGGGCCGATCCAGCCCATTGTCTACGTACCCTATGCCATGTGGGCGCGCAACGCCGACAGCGTGGGGGGATATGGCGAAAGCGATCTTCCCAAGCTCATTGCCTATGGGGTCGTTGACGATGACGGAGGGCGTGAATCTGGTGAGAACTTTAACAGCAGCATTCAGGAAGTAGCAGGTCAGGATGTCTATGTAATCGACATTCCAGGGGTTGACCATAGCATCAACGACTACACCACCATCGTCACCCCCGCCTGTGCTAGACCTGTGGTAAGTGGCGTTGGAACCAGCTTGGGTGATTTGGTCGTAGATATATGGGATACGAACGGCAACCGTACCCGGTGTACCTTCTTATTCATGGTCTTGGCAAGAAATTAAGCAAAGGAGAAGCAGAAATGTCCATGTCTTTCTCCCAACCACCTATCGATCCCCAGAAGTCCAGGCAACAGATCGCGATGCGCCTGTTGCGGCGCTGGCGACAGTTGACCCTGCTTGTGGTGGCAGGGCTTGCGCTATTGGCGGCTAGCGTCGCCATCGGTCAAGCCTCTCAAAATTATGATCTTGCCTGTCGCAGTATTCTTACGGCAACGGGAGGCACCACTGTGAGCAGCAATTTCGCCGTCACGGGTGCGTTGGGTATACCCATTGCACCCCCCAAAGAGAGCAATACCAATCCCACCTACGCTATCCGCTCTGCTGATTATGCTGTGCGCGGTGGTTTCCTGCCTGCCTATCCTAATGAACAAAGTGCAGCGGTCACGGTCTCGGCAGCACAAAGCGAACCTGTCATGAGCGAAGCGGGCGTGATCCAGCGATTCCCCTTTATCCGCAAGATGACGCGCATCGTACGCGGTGGCTGTTAGCGCACGCAAACGACAACCTATCAAATGCAAGAGTAGAATGAAAGAGCAAAGGCGTTGATCCAAATTGATCAGCGCCTTTGCTTTGTCCTGCTTCCGCGCACAGCCCACAATTTTCAGCCTCATGCCAAGTTGCGCTACACTGGGAAAATAGCCATCGGCTAGCACTTCCGATCTTGTTTCTGTATCTTGTCTCTATATCTTGTCTCTATCTAGAAAGAATTGCTCACCATGATTCGCTCCTTGCCACGTCCATCTGCACGCACCCTTGTGCTGCCTGTGATCTTCTTTGCATTACTGACGGCAGTCACAGCGCGCATCACCATCCCGTTACCCTTTAGCGTAGTCCCTATCACCCTCCAGGTGCTTGCAGTATTGCTGAGTGGGCTGGTGCTGGGAAGTCGTGCGGGGGCATTCAGCCAAATCGCCTATCTCACTGCAATCTTGGCAGGATTCCCCATTAGCGCATCCGGCATTGGGGGTCCTGCCGCCTTCATCACCCCTACGGCTGGCTATCTCATCGCCTTTGTACCGGCAGCCTATGTAGCGGGATACCTCCTTGAACGCGTGCAGGCAAGCAAATGGCAGCAGGTGATCATTCATCTCATTGCTGGTTTGTGTGGCGTACTGGTCATCTACACAGGTGGCGTCGCCTGGTTGGCATTTTTCTTGGGCGATTTCCAAAGTGCATTTCAACAAGGTCTGCTTCCCTTCATTGGTGTTGATGTGGGCAAAGCAATTGTCGCAGCACTGGTTGCCAGCGGCGGTCGCCTCCTCTTCATGCCACCCACAGCCGAATAACCTGCCACAATTCCACTAAATTTGTGAAAAATTGCCGAAACATTTTGCGCCTCATCACCGTCTACTGATTACCTGCCTCTCTGAAAGGGGCAAATGCAAAAAATCCACCGCAATCGAAGCCGCGTGTCAAGCCGCACAACGCTAGATGGAAACTGTGGATGATCGTCATAGAACCAGGCATAGAAAATCAGGAGCGACCAATGTTTTCAGCAGTGACCTTAATTCCAGTGCGTCTCAAAGCCAGCCTAGCCATACTACTGGCGACTCTCATGCTGCTCTCTGCGCTCATAGTCCCAGGCCAATCTGTCGCCTATGCCCAAGGCAGCAGCCAAGACAACAATACGAGCGAAGCAACCATCCAGCGTCACAATGAGAGCGCGACAACAACCTACACCGTCAAGCGCGGCGATACCCTAGGCAGCATTGCCAAGCAATATAACACCACGGTGGCAACTCTCTTGCGCTTGAATCCCCAAATTCGCAACCCAAATCGCTTGTGGGTGGGGCAAAAGATTCGCGTTCCTGCACAAGCCGAACAACCAAGTGGGTTCACCCTGGTACGCATCTTTCTGGTTTCAACTGATGATGGTGGTCCCATCGGCTGTGGTGACACCCTCGTACCTGTGACGCAAGAGATTCCCAGCACACGCGGCGTTTTACGTGCAGGGCTGGAAAGATTACTCAGCCTGCATAGCGCCTACTACGGCGAATCCGGGCTATACAATGCCCTCTATCAATCTCAGTTGGCAATTGAGGATGTACGCATTGACAACCGTGTTGCAACCATCCGCCTAACGGGTCAAGTGGTGCTGGGAGGCGTCTGTGATACGCCTCGTGTCAAGGCGCAACTCGAGCAAATTGCGCTCCAATTCTCGACTGTTGACCAGGTGAAGATTTATATCAACGGTACGCTTCTTGAAAATGCGCTCAACTAGGCACACCATGCAAACTGAACAGTAAAAGAGAGAGGGGGCTGGTCAACCGAAATTAATCGTTGACCAGCCCCCTCTCTTCAATTGAAGCAAAGAGAATTGAAGCAAAGAGGCTACGGAGTGCTTCAATTGACTGCTTAAAATCAAGTTGAACTATCAAGCCTCGCACATCAGCTATGGCCTTCGTGAGTGATCTCTAACGGCTGACCACTATTTAACGCATCTACCACCTCCATCCACGTCGTCCCATAAAAGTCGCCTTCAATCTCGAGCGTCGTATCAGATGGACTTCCCTCATGAACGATTTCTGCATCCACGACCTTACCTTGAAAAAGAACGGGAACCGTCCGCGGATGCTCTGTGCGAATTGTTTCAATTGTCCATTCTGTACCCATTGTAAAGCCCTCCATCTACTTATTTCATTTAGAGTTAAGAGTCACTACAGTAAAGAGGAACATCAAAGAACAGAGATCTTCTTAACATGAATCCTGCATAGACGATGACCAGCATACAATGATGGTACTCATATTCGGTGCAGATAAATAGTAGCAAATAGACATTTACAGCAGGTTAGGACGCAAATATATCTGTATGAACTATATTCTGTATGGGCTATATAGAAGCCAAGCAGCCACACAATAGCAACTATAGCGATTGCACTACCAATCCGCGGGCTCGTCTGGCTCCCACTCTTCGACTAATTCAGGTTTATCAATACGAATTAAATAATAG
>JBBQIG010000018.1:0-18920 GCA_038324715.1 Anaerolineae bacterium
TCAGCGGTGCGCCCAAGGTGCGTGCAATGGAAATCATTGAAGAGTTAGAAGGTGTACGTCGTGCAGCCTATGCCGGAGCAGTCGGTTACATCGACTATGACGGCACGATGGACACCTGCATCACCCTACGCACCATTACCATGCAGGGTGACATCTGTCATTTGCAAGCGGGTGGCGGCATTGTGGCTGACAGTGACCCCACCTATGAATACAACGAATCGTTGCACAAGGCCAAGGCGCTGGCAGTCGCCGTTGAACACGCCGAACGCGGCCTCTAGGCCCACTACTATCTGAACTTTGGCTGTACCGAGAGAGTCGTGAATAGAGCGCAGAGTCAGAATTAGAGTTATAGAAGAGGAAAGCAGGAAAAAATTATGAGTGACACACCAACCCGCAAACGGATTCTCACCGGCGACCGCCCCACTGGCAAGCTTCATCTAGGCCATTTTGTCGGCAGCCACCGCCATCGCCTTGCCTTTCAGGATCAATATGAATGTTTCTTCTTGGTCGCCGATCTGCACATGCTGACGACCAAACCCGACAAGGAGAGTATTCTCGCAATCTCCGAGAATGCACGCTCCATTGTCATGGATCATCTCGCCATTGGCATCGACCCAAAGACAGCAACCTTCTGTCTCCAATCCGCCATTCACGAGACCTATGAGTTACAACTGCTGATCAGCAGCATGATCACAGTCGAACGGCTCATGCAACTGCCGACCATCAAAGATATGGCAGCCGCCGCCAACATGGAACAGATTCCCTATAACCTTCTGGGCTATCCGATTCTACAATCTGCCGATATCCTCCTGCCCCGCGCCCATCTAGTGCCCATCGGCAAGGATAACGAAAGTCATGTTGAGCTAACGCGCCAGATTGCACGCCGCTTCAACAATGCCTATGGCGAAGTATTCCCCATTCCCGAAGCCTATGTCGTCGGTGGAACGGTGGTAGGAACCGATGGTCAAGCCAAAATGAGCAAGAGCCTTGACAATGCCATCTTCCTCTCCGATGACGAAGCCACGGTGCGCCGTCGCGTGAATGGCATGTACACCGACCCCAACCGCACCAGCGCCGATGTACCTGGTCGTGTGGAAGGCAACCCAGTCTTTATCTATCATGACTTCTTCAACCCCAACAAGGCTGAAGTCGAAGACCTGAAGAGCCGCTACCGTGAAGGTAAAGTCGGAGATGTGGAAGTCAAGGAAAAGCTAGCGCGTGCGATCAACGGTTTCCTCGACCCCATGCGCGAACGTCGCGCCTTTTACGAAGCCGAAACCGGATTTGTCGATGAATTGCTCTATGAAGGCACCTTGCGCGCACGCGAAGAAGCAAAATCCACCCTACTCGCAGCCAAGCAAGCGATGGGCCTAGCCGGTGTCTGGAACCGTATCAGCCGTGGCGCAGAACGTCGCCGCAAAAAGAGCGAAGCCACAGCAGTCATTGCCGACTAATCGCAACCGAGCAAGGATAGCCGCCAGTGTCTAGCACGCAAGGGTTAGCACTGGCGGCGATAGCAGAGGTCTGTTCATATGAAAATTTCAGTTGCCAACTGTCCAGGAGATGCCCGACCATGATCGCCGTAATCGACAATTACGATAGCTTCACCTACAATCTTGTGCAGTTCTTTGGCGAATTGATCCTACACCAGCAAGTGCCTGGTACCTATACCGACCAAGAGATCCGTGTCTGGCGCAATGATGAAATTGATGTAGAGGAATTGGCGGATCTACAGCCCACCCACATCATCATCAGCCCAGGCCCTGGCAATCCAGCCAATGACAGTGGCATCAGCAATGATGTCATCCGCATCCTGGGGCCACATACACCCATCTTAGGTGTATGTCTAGGGCAACAATGTATCGGTCACGTCTTTGGCGGACAGGTGATTGGTGCGCCGCGCCTCATGCATGGCAAAGTCAGTCCTGTATTGCACAATGGCGATGGCATTTTTGCAGGGCTACCCAGCCCCTTCACCGCCACGCGTTATCACAGCCTTGTTGTGGAAGAGCCACTGCCCGCGGATCTAATCGCCACGGCTTATACAGAAGAGGGCGAGTTGATGGGGCTGCGCCACCGGGAGTTCCCCATCTATGGCGTCCAATTCCATCCAGAGAGTATCTTAACGGATCATGGCAAAACCCTCTTGGCAAACTTCCTGCGTACAGAACGGGTTGCCTAACGCACATCCGATACCAAGTGGGGAAAATGCTGGAGAACGGGGCTTGAAGAAATCCCCACTTGATATCCAAAATAAATCGTGTACGATAAATAAAGATGAACTGAATGAGTGCTGACCTAACAGCCCAAATCCATCAATATCTCACCACTGCCCCTGCCAGCCTCTTTGCCCAGCAAGAGGTGCAGATCCTGGATCATTGGGAGGGAGATGCCAATCTGCTATGGCGAGTTGCTGTCCCCAATCAGGAAGCCGTAGTCAAACTCTTTCTCGACGCAGGTCAGGCGCGCAGCCGTCGCCAATTCGAGGGTCATCAGCTCTTTGCGCCACAAGGTCTTGCCCCCCAGCCCTTGTGGGCAGACCGCCATCCACACGGCCTATCGCGCCAGTTAATTGTCTACAAATGGATCGACGGTGAAGCACTCACACCTGCTGATCCCAGCGCATTGTGGGCATACGCAGAAGCCATCGCCACCGTGCACAACGCGCCAGCAGATGAAGTGCGACGTTTCTCACCACATCCGCTCAACCTTGATTTCTATTGGCGCATTGAACAGGCAAGCATCGCCCAAATTGAAAAGTGGCTTGCACCCACTGGGCTAGCCCTGCGCAAACGCTTTCAAGAAGTGGCAGATGCAACGGAAGCATTGGCACGTGAAAACTTGCCACTCTGGACTACAGCATCGCCCACACTCGTCCACGGCGATCTTACCGCCGCACATACCCTGATTGACCGTGGACGCGTGCTGTTGCTCGATTGGGAAATGTTTGGCTTGGGCGACCCTGCGCTTGATGTAGCACGCCTGCTCCAACACGAGGCGCAAACGCTCAACGCAGACCAAGCGCATACTTTTCTCGACCGTTATTTGGAGATGAGTGAACAACCCAACCTGGGCGCACGCATCACGCTATTTCAACGTCTGTTGGCAGTTCACAATGTGATTTATCTACTGGTAGGACTTCAACAGAATTCGACCACTTCTATGGATAGCGAGTTGCGCGCAGCGTTACCCTTCTTCCAAACAACCTTGAGTACAGCCATTCTGCATGCCGCGGCAGCACTCAACCTGGATGAATCAACCAACACGCAAAATGTCGTGGCAGAGTTTATCGAATGGTTGACAGAAGACCCTGCAAGTTCTTGATCATTCCAAAGTCGCAAATTAGCAACTGTTTCTATTGCCGTATCTATAGCTTTGTATCCTATTGCCTTAATGGAGGAACCTATGACATCCGACGCCATTCAAGAGTCTATCCATCTGCTCTTTGGCGGCAATGACCTTACCGCCGCACAGGCAGACGCTGCCATGACCCAGATCATGCTGGGCGAAGCAACGCAGTCACAGATCGGTGCATTTCTGGCAGCCCTACGCATGAAAGGTGAAACAGTCGCCGAAATTACCGGCTGCGCTTCAGCCATGCGCCGCAATGCCGTCCAAGTGCTCCCCAACATCGGCGACGTCCCGCTGATGGATGTCGTAGGTACGGGTGGTGACGGCACCTATAAATTTAATATCAGCACAATTGCCGCTTTAGTCATTGCCGGAACAGGAATGAAAGTGGCAAAGCACGGCAATCGTTCCAACAAGCGTGCTGGCAGCGCCGACCTGCTCGAAGCACTTGGGGTAACGCTCCAACTCACTGCCGAGCAAGCAAAAGCCTGTATCGAAGAGGTCGGTGTCGTCTTTCTTTTTGCACCCGCCTACCACCCTGCCATGCGCCACGCCATCGGCCCGCGCCGTGAAATTGCAGCGCGCACCGTCTTTAACATTCTAGGACCATTAACAAATCCAGCCCCCGTCACCCATCACCTGGTCGGCGTCTATGACCGCAACCTAACCGATGTGATGGCAAAGGTATTAGGCGAGATGGGAAGCCGCGCCGCATACGTTGTGCATGGACTCTACGAAACTGGTGCTGGACTAGACGAGCTAACCACCACCGGGCCTAGCCATGTCAGCCATCTACGCAACGGTGAAGTCTCCACTTTTGAGTTTGAACCAGGTGATCTGGGCTTTGCCCGCGCCACGCTAGAAGATCTGCAAGGGGCTGATGCTGCCACCAATGCAGCCCTGGCGCGTGCCATTCTCTGTGGCGACCTGCAAGGCCCCAAACGTGACGTGGTCTTGCTCAATGCCGCCGCCGCCCTCAGCATTGATACGGGCGATCTAGACGAAGGTCTGCGCCAAGCGCGTGCCAGCCTCGATAGCGGCGCGGCACACGACATTCTTGAGCGTTACATTGCCATGACGCGCTCCTTTGCTGCCTAACGTATGCCTAACTTGTATTGCATTGGGAGACCCTTGAGATGAAACATTCAAAATTGGACATGGCAAAATATAAGGGTGAGGTGCTTGACCTCATCATGGAAGCAAAACGAGTGGAAGTGCCCAAGCAAATGGAAGAGATGCCACTGGCGCAAGTCAAGGCATTTGCCTCCATCTCGCCCCCTGCGCTCGACTTCGCCGCCGCGCTTACAGCCCACCCCGGCGCAAGCCTCATTGCCGAAGTAAAACGCGCCAGTCCCTCCAAAGGGCTAATTGCCAAAGATTGGAATCCAGAAGAAATCGGCGCAACCTATGCGCGCAATGGAGCCGCTGCCATCTCCTGTCTCACCGATGCTCGCTTCTTTCAGGGTCAGCTAGAATACCTCACAGCCATCAAAGAGCAGCTACGTATCATCGGCAAGCAGATTCCTTTGCTACGTAAAGACTTTATCTATCATGAGTACCAGGTCTATGAAGCACGCATGGCAGGAGCCGACGCAATCCTCCTCATTGTCGGCGTCCTCAGCGACAACGAGTTGCGTAATCTCTACAAGCTCACCTACAACCTGGGGATGCAGGCGCTTGTCGAAGTTCACGACGAAGCCGAGCTAGCGCGTGCCCTCAAGCTGGATGCCCATATTTTGGGCGTCAACAACCGCAACCTAAAAACCTTCCAAGTGGACATTGAGACAACCGCCCGCTTGCGCGCGCTGATTCCCGAAGATAAAATTTTGGTCGGAGAAAGCGGAATCCGCACCGAAGACGACGTGCGCCGCATGGCAGCAATGGGGTGCGATGCCATTCTCGTCGGCGAAACCTTTTGCAAATTACCTCAATCCGAGCGCGGAACAGCAGTCCTGGACTTTGTCATTGCAGGTCGTCGCAAACAGCCTGATTAATTGGAGAGCTACACATGGTGGTCAAAGTAAAAATCTGCGGCTTAACCAACCTTGCTGATGCACAGGTCGCTGTAGAGGCTGGAGCCGATTTCCTCGGCTTCATTCTCTACGCCAAGTCCCCCCGCTACATCGCTCCCGACCAACTCGCTCAACTACTGGCGGAGCTTGCCTTACCAGCGCATGTGCAAACTGTAGGGGTCTTCGTCAACGCGCCCATTAAGGAAATCCTTACAATTCTTGACCAAACAGGATTGCACCTGGCGCAACTACATGGGGATGAGCCAGAAGCAGCACTGGCAGAACTTGCAGGGCGTGGCTACAAGGCATTACGTCCTGCCGACGCCGCCGCGGCTCTCCAAGCCAGCGCCTTCACACCCTATCCTCAAGCCGCATCCCCCCAGCTTCTCATCGACGCCTACCATCCAACAGCCTATGGCGGCACAGGCCATCAAGCAGATTGGTCCCTAGCGGCAACCCTGGCACAAGCCACGCCGCGTCTACTCCTAGCTGGGGGACTAACAGTCAGCAACGTACAAAGTGCCATTCAAGCAGTCGCACCTTGGGGAGTCGATGTAAGCAGTGGCGTTGAAGCAACACCAGGATGCAAAGACCACGCACAAGTACGCGCCTTCATTACCAATGCCCACAACAGCATCCACAGTTGACTCTTCACAGCCAATAAAGAGCCAACTATTCGTCCTCTATCCCCAACCTACGCTATACTGTCCAGTATGCTATTCGCCATCCCCCTTCCTTGGAGCGGGGAGCCCTCAGGGCCGCTCCGAGGAAGGTTTCGCCCAGATTCTTTCGTCTTAACTCGTCACCAACATGAGCACTAGGTAGCAACAGGTAACTATGGAAATCCTCGGCGGACCACTCTTTGCCGTTGCTGGTGCCGGAGAATCGCACGGCCCAGCCATCACAACCATCGTCTATGGGTGCCCACCTGGGCAGCGCATCCAACGCAGCGAGATCCAGTCCTATCTGGATCGCCGTCGCCCTGGCAGCAACAAGCATGGCACACCGCGCCGCGAGCAGGATCGAGTCGCCCTACTTTCGGGACTTTACAGCGAGGATCATGACACACTCCTCGCCGGAGGCGACATCACAACCGTGATCGATGAGGTTGAGTCGCGCACCCAGGGCTATGATGTGGGCTATACCACAGGCGAACCCATCGCCGCTATTGTCCTCTCCACTTCGCAACGTTCCGACGACTACCGCCAATTTTCTGGTGACAAAGGAGAAGTTCGCCCTGGTCATACCGACTTGGTCAAGTATCGCCAGTCGCAGGGCTTTGTCGACGTGCGCGGGGGTGGACGATCCAGCTATCGCTCCACCATCTCAGACGTAGTCGGTGGCTCAATTGCGCGCCTTTACCTAGCGGCAAATTTTGGCACAGCCATCTTCTCATCCATCAGCCAAGTAGGGCCGCTACAGACCCCCAATAGCCTAGCCGCCTACTTCAATGACTATGTGCAAGACCATCCTGGCAAGCCGATTCCAGCCGAACTATTGGCACAGGTCAGCGATCGCTTACACGGTGCAGAGATCCATAGCCTTGATGCAGAATTTGCCGAAGAAGCGGGCGACTTGATCAAGCAAACGCGTATCCAAGGTGACTCTTTGGGGGCAGCAGTAGAAGTAGTGGCGGTTAACGTTCCTTCGCTCATTGGCTCGCCCCTCTATAACAGCCTAAAAGTGAAGTTGATGGGCACGCTAGGTGGACTTAACGCTGTGCAATCATGCGAAATTGGTGCAGGATGGGATGTAGTATCACGCATGGGCAGTGACAACAACGACCCCATTCGCAGCCAAGGCTACCAGTCCAATAGCCACGGTGGTTTGATCGGCGGTATCACAACAGGCATGCCAATCGTCTGCCGCGTGGGCTTTAAGCCAACCTCCACCATTATTAAGCCCCAGCTTTCGGTGCGTAAAGACCTAGAGGAGATAGATTTTCTGCTCAAAAAAGGCCGTCACGATCCCTGCGTAGGTGTGCGCGCGGGCGTCACGCTCGAATCTCGCCTTGCCATTGAGCTAATGAATGCGCTGCTTGTACAACAAGCGCAACATGTTCAGCCCCAACATTTCACCCTCTTCAACCAGGGTCAGGGTGAGAATTTGTTTGGCACCAGTGCGTAAACAAACGCTAATTCTCTTCAAGGGGCATCCAGGCACAGGCAAAAGCACGCTAGCAGTGGCGCTGGCGCGAGCTTTGCATTGGCCTCTCATCGACAAGGATGACATCAAAGACTTCATCTACGCGCTGCCTGGTGGCAACGTGTTAGCGTATGAAATCATGTGGCAAATCGCCCGTCGCCAGCTCGAAGTTGGCGTGAGTGTGATAGTAGATTCACCTCTTTCCTATCCGACCTCGTATGCCACAGGGCAAGAGCTTGTAGCCACCTATGGCGCTCGACTTTTGGTGATAGAGACCACATTAGCAGAAAATCTCTGGTACGCACGCCTTGAAGCGCGACGCCAACAGCAACAGACCCATCGCATTGCCAGTTGGGATGCCATGCAACAAGCGCTGATTGCCTATGCAGACTCTTGGCGCTTTCCCATTGCATCCCAGAAACACCTGCTTGTTGATACAAGCAAGCCCGTTGACCAACTGGTGCAATCCATCATTGACCATCTTACCCAAACATCTTAAGCGCGCGATATAATTATGACCACTACTTTTCCACCCGATAAAAACATTGTCATTACTGGCTTCATGGGTACAGGTAAAACCACCATCGGCCAAATGTTAGCCGAAAAACTAGATCGCCACTTCGTTGACATGGATGCCCAACTCGAAGCGCACTTTGGCAAAACGATCCCCGAAATCTTTGCCGATGAGGGCGAACCAACCTTTCGCGTGGTCGAGGCTCAGTTATGCGCTCGCCTCTCGCAAGAGGCAGGGCTGGTAATTAGCACGGGGGGTGGTGCGCTGGTCAATTCAGGCAATCGCCAGGTGCTCTCCGAAAGTGGCACCATCATCTGCCTCACAGCCACCGTGGATACCATTCTCGACCGTGTAGACAAAGCCAGCAATCGCCCCCTGCTGCCGGGGGATCGGGATGAGCGCGCTCGCCGCATCCGCAATCTGCTGCATGAGCGCCGCCACGCCTACAGCGCTATCAGGCATCAGGTTAATACCTCTGGTCGCGAGCCTGAACAAATTCTTGAAGATCTCTTAGTCACCTTAGACGCAGAACTGGAAGCCAGCGGCATGACGCGCATCCCTGTTCGTGAACCGGGCGGCTCCTATGACATCTGCCTGGGTGAGGGCCTATTGGCCCAAGCTGGCACGCTCTTTGTCAACCGCGGGCTACGTCCAGGTCCAGTTGCCGTGATCAGCAACCAAGCCATTGCCGATCAACAATATGGCGCATTACAAGCCAGCCTGGAAGCAGCAGGATTCACCCCCACGCTCTGCTTAGTGCCCGAAGGCGAACAACATAAAACCCTAGCAACCATTGCCACCATTTACGAACAGTTGATCGATGCAGGGCTAGACCGCCGCAATCCACTCGTTGCCCTCGGTGGCGGCGTAGTTGGGGACATGACTGGCTTTGCCGCCGCAACCTACTTGCGCGGCGTTCCCTTTGTCCAGATTCCGACCTCGTTGCTTTCCATGGTCGATGCGTCAGTCGGTGGCAAAACTGGCGTTGATCTAACACAAGGTAAAAATTTAATCGGTTCCTTCATGCAACCGCATCTGGTGATCCTCGACCCCACCGTCCTCGAATCTCTACCCGCGGTAGAGTTCCGCTCTGGCTTGGCAGAGGTCATCAAACACGGCATCATTGCCGACCCAGAACTCTTCATGCAATTAGAAGAGTATGGGCCAACCAGCTTGACCCACATGCTCGATGCGGCAGTGCGTGTCAAGGTGCGCGTGGTCGAAGAAGACCCCTACGAACAAGGTCGCCGCGCCTTGCTCAATCTAGGGCACACCTTTGGACATGCCATTGAGTTGATCAGCAACTTCAAGGTGCGTCATGGCGAAGGCGTGGCATTAGGATTGGTTGCATCCGCCAATATGGCTGTAGAGTTAGGCCGTTGCCCAGAGTCCCTGGCAACACGTATTCGCAATCTGGTAGACCGTGTGGGCTTGCCCACCCACTATGCAGGGCTTGACCCAGATGCGGTGCATGGAGCAATGTCCCAAGACAAAAAACGTTCCGGCAAGACAGTACGCTTCATCATTCCACAAGCCCTCGGCGATGTGGTCATGATCAACGATCCCGGACGCGACATCGTGCGTCGCGCCCTAGACACTGTCTTGGTTTAATCCGATCGGCGAATCGAAACATTCACTTTCTAATCAAAAATCACGCCACACCTATGGCGAAGGATCTTCCGCATGGCCCAAATCGCCGTTATTCATGGCCCTAACCTCAATCTCTTTGGCACACGCGAAACGCACATCTATGGCAGCGTTACCCTCGAACAGATCAACCAACATCTGCATGATGCCGCTGGAAGCAACCACCAGCTTCAAATGGTACAAAGCAACCACGAAGGTGTCATCATCGACACCATCCAAGAGGCACGCAACTGGGCAACTGGCATCTTGATCAACCCTGGAGCCTTCACCCACTATTCCTATGCCATTCGTGACGCCATCTCTGCCGTAAAATTGCCGACTGTGGAAGTCCATCTAAGTAACATCCACACACGCGAGAGCTTCCGCCATACCTCCGTCATTGTCCCCGTCTGCGTGGGTCAAGTCTGTGGTTTTGGCTGGCGTTCCTATCTGCACGGTCTAGCGGCACTGCTCGACCATCTAGCCGACCAAAAATAAACCAACTATGCATGATGCAGGCTATACCGCACCAAACAACAAACTGAACAATAAATCTGTCAACAACCCTTCCGCAAAGGGTCGTGTAACGCTTCGTCGCCACGCCATCAGACTGCTTGCCATGGCGCTCATTGCCTTGCTCACAGTCGCCTGCAACAGAGATGAGCCGACACCCGTTCCCACCACTGCGGCAGGAGTCGCAGAAGTCATTGCAGCAAATGGTACGCCCGCGCCCGACGCAGCAACCAGCAGCAAGGCAACACCCGAAGCCCCGGCGACACCGACTCCAACGCCCACACCACTAGCGGGACGCATCGTCCTTTGGCATAGTTGGGCGCAAGCCGAAGGGGACGCACTGGCAGCCCTCTTAGCACAGCTTCAAGCTGCCGAACCCAACGTGCAGGTGGAAACGCTTTTTGTAGCACCCAACGACCTTGTATCAAGCTATGCCGAAGCAGTCGCCGCGGGCAGCGGCCCTGATCTCATCATTGCCCCCAACTGGTGGCTAGGTGATCTGGTCAATGCCAACGCGCTGCTGAACCTGGAAACCTTAGCACCTGCCGATTTAGAGGCACTCTACTGGCCCGCAACCATTGATGCATTGCGTTATCAGGGTGCGCTTTACGGCATCCCCTTGACCTACAGCCTGGTTGCGCTTTATGTCAACACTGCACTTGTCCCACCAGAAGGAATCCCTGCCACGACCGATGCGCTGGTCGAAGCAGCCAGTGCCAATCCAACCGCTGGCATCGGTCTCTACGCAACATTCTTTCACACCTACTGGGGCTTACCTGCCTACGGTGCGCAATTACTTGATGATCAGGGAGTCGTCATCCTCGACCAAAACAATGGCGCGGCAGAGTACCTGATGTGGCTTAACAGACTCCAAAGCACACCTGGAAGTTATGTCGATCTCGACTATGGCATGTTGCTGGATCGCTTTAAAAAGGGCGAGTTCGCTTACCTCGTCGATGGCCCGTGGGCATTGCCTGAGTTGCGGACTGTTCTTGGCGACACCCTCACTGTCTCACCCCTCCCCGCTGGCCCAGCAGGCCCTGCCCAGCCCTGGATCTACAGTGATGGCTTCTTTATCAACCCAGCCACCACATCCGAACAACAGACGCTTGCGCTGCATGTGGCACTCTTGCTCAGTGACGACCAAGCCGGAACCACCCTGGCAACAACGGGAGGACTACTCCCCTCCGCGCGCAATGCCAATCTATCCAGCACGCCCCTTCTCCAAGGCTTTGCTGCCCAGGCGCTCACCGCCGCTCCCATGCCCACCACGCCTGAAATGGCTGAAGTCTGGACCTACGGTGGTGACATGATCATCAAAGCGCTTTCCGATGCCGCCGTGCCACCCGCCATCGTCTCCGAGACCACAGCGTTGATCAACGAGGCCAATAATAAGTAGCTACAGTGCACGGAGAAATGTTTTACACCTGCGTTGCGATACGGTAAAATCGCGCCAGGGAGAGACATAAGTCGTGGCTAAAGATCGTGAACCGCTCGTAAACTTTAACATTGCAACAATGTCGGGAATCTATCCAGGTTCCCGCACCATGATCTACCAGCGTCTGCGGCTTCGCCAGGGTGATGAGGCCAGTGACGGAGCCAGTAATGGAGCGAATGGCCGATGGGCTCAATTACAGTGGTATACAGACCCAGCATCTGCTATCCTGCTTCAGGCAAATGAAAAACAGCCCACGCCGAAGCCACTCCTTGCGATCCCTGAGCCAGAGCAGCCAAATTTTGTCCAGCGGCTGCATGAGGGGTTGAGTGGGATAAATCTCAAGGCCGATGCCTGTTTTGCCTGTCGCAATTGGCAACCGCTTCCAGTTCACACGGATGATAGACTTCCGGCAGGGCGTTGCCGCTGGAACGATGATGAGGGCACAATACCCAGCGCCATTGCCACCCAATCTGCTCTAAGTCTCGCGTGCCAACATTTTCAGCCGCTCGATGAACCACAGAGCAATCCAGTCACAACGACGTCGCCAAGCACCGTACATCCCCGCGTGCTCAAATCGGCAGAACTCGATCCAGACCGGCTCCCATTTTGGCCGCGACTCTGGCATCGTATGCGCCACAGTTTGCGTCAAGGTCAGCGTCCAGTGCAAAATTGGACTCAACAGGTCATAGAACGCAGTGGTGTTGGCGCAGGCACAGAGCCTTGTTTCATCTGCCAGGGCAGGCTGGCAAATCTAGGTGCGCTGGCAGTGGCAAGCCCCGAAGGCGACAAACAAACGTTGAGCGTATGGCGCTGCCGCAGTTGCTACACAACCTATTTTAACGACTGGACAGATCGCTGGGAGCGCCTGGACAATCTTGAAACCGAAGAAAGCTATTATAGGATTGCGCCAGCCGAAACCTATGCCATTTTGAGCATTATCCACGCCACAGTCGGCGGTGATCATCCTGGACGTCGGCATGAACGTCGCCAGCAACGTGAGCAAATCTTAGCAATCCTGTCCGGCAATCAGCCGTTGAGCCATCAAGTCCGTCAGGGGAGATAGACCTTGTCCCATTCTGATTCAGAGTCCCAGTCAGGTTCATTCAGCGAATCTGGCTCCGAAGCAGCCATCCAAACTGAGCATCTCCCCCATGTACGGGTTGAAAGCCGCCCACAAAAGCTCGTGGGTGCGCTCTATGACGCCTTGCCTTTTCCCAATATCGGCTTGATGCAAGAGGTCGTCTTTGACATCGGCATCACCGCCTATAACGCAACCGTCACGTTGAGCGGACTAATCTTCAAAGGCCACTCTGGACATCAACTCCTATTTGAGCAACGTTGGCCCGCACGTCTCATCCGTCAACGCCTAGGACAAGATGACCTCACCATTGAGGCCCAATCAGGACTAGCTTTGCGCAATGTCCACTTCATGATCCAAGGCTATGAGTTACTAACCTCCATAGAAGTTACAGTGGTTGCCAAATATGTAGAGGATGGTCAATCTACCCAAAGCCTGCTTGAAATCCCCGTGGAATTCCATACCCAGCAGACTGACCTTCACTTTCCCTTGGCGGGTACATGGTGGGCAATCCAAGCTGCAGACTGGAGTGATCGCCACAAGCAGGAAGTCTTTAGCCAGCCCTATGCGCTGGACTTTGTAAAATTAGGCCCCAACAACGCCCTCTTTGCCACAGATGGTCTCACTCTGGAAGATCACTTTAGCTGGAACCAGCCAGTTTATGCCACAGCCGGGGGCAAAGTCGCCTACATCTGCTATGACATGCCCGACCTTATACCCGGCGTTCCGCCCGACCCGCGCCTCTTCCGCGATGATGTACGGCGTCTTTTAGGTAACGCCGTCGCCATTAGCCATGCCAATGGCGAATTTAGCTACTATGGGCATCTACAGCAAGCAAGCCTTCAGGTCAACGAGGGACAAATGATCAAGCGCAACACCCTCGTAGGCTACGTCGGCAACAGTGGCAACTCACCAGGCCCCCATCTGCACTTTCACCTGATGGAAGGGCCAAATATTTTCATTGACCGCGGCTTGCCTGTAAAATTCACGAATTTTTGGGCTGCGGGTCAACATTTTGCCCAACCTACCTATATCCCAACACGCATGATTGTGGTTGGCCCAGAACGCGACGCAGGAAGTAGCACAGAAGATCGTTCAGAGGGCAACAGTACGGACAACCCAACCCAGTTCAGGATCTAACCGAAAACGCAGAGTTACAGTAGAAACCATACGAGAAAGTGGATGAACCATGCCTATTCCTGAATCTCCAGCAGACGACGGACAACTTTTTACCCATGTCGATGACGAACAATACGACGAGTTAGCCGAGCTTACAGGACAAAACATCGTCCACGTTTCTGTCTGGGAAGAAGGATTGGTCGAAGGTATTGCTGCACCCATTACCAGCGACACCTCTCCCGATGAAACCGCAGCCGACATTGATCTCTATCTGGGCGATGGCGTCTACTTCGAGACCTATGGCACCCTCTGCTACACCGACCTAGACGCCCCGCCACTCACCGATCTGGCAGCAATCGAGCAACAGCTTCAGACTTTGGTTAAGGCGGGCTTGCAGCTTGAAGAAATAGCCGTAGATGAGGATGAGGGATTGGTGCTTGTGCTGGGCCAAAATCATCAACCCGTCCTCTATTTACAGGTTGGGGCCTGG
Source organism: Anaerolineae bacterium (assembly GCA_038324715.1). Taxonomy (GTDB): domain Bacteria; phylum Chloroflexota; class Anaerolineae; order Caldilineales; family Caldilineaceae; genus QEUY01. The sequence goes on from JBBQIG010000018.1 coordinate 14,287, forward strand.
CTCCTTGACGAATGGGAGGAGTTGCCAGATACAGAGGCTCCATGATAAAGTATGGCACTATTCATTATGTATAATTGTGTAGACGCAGCTATCATTCCACATTGAATTTTTCACATCATATTTTTACATCTAGATTATCAATCTAAGGAGGAGAACCCGTCATGCTTCCGCTCGCTACCATGACTGCCACGCGACCCACGGTCAACCCGTGGATGGTCTCGGTCTACGCTGGCATTGCCACTGCGGTAATCGCCTTTGCAACTGCCCTGCTCTTTCAGGCCGAAATCGTGGTACTCTATGTCTTGGCCTTCTTGTTGATTGGCATCGGCCCGATTCTCGGCTACCAGTTGGCAACACGGCGCTTGGGTTCAGACTGGAAATCGCTCATCGGCGGTTTTCTCAGTTTCATCCTCCTCATCTTGGGCTGGCTGCTATGGCCGATCTTAGTTGGAGCAATGACCAAAGGACAATCCATAGGCAAGCTCTTCATCGGCAGCCTGCTTGGCATCATCCTGGGCATCGTCGTCTTGCTCATCGTCGCCTCAGTCATGGGCCAAAATCCAAGCTGGATCGGCACTGGTTTTATTCTGCTCTGGGCTGTCTGGGGTGGAACTTGTGGTGCGGCAATGGCAGCTTGGGGCGATCCATACGTCGAAGCCTAAAAGACATACCTGCCAGAAATACAAAATCTCCGCATTGTATAGTGGATGCTTTTACTCTGCTTCTCTGTCAACATTGCAAGTAGATTTTTCAAGAAGTAGCTCTAGATTATAGAAAGCCAGTGTCGCTTCAGGCGCACTGGCTTTTTGTGCAATTACCACAAATTGCGCGAATCGCTTCTTTTTTGTACAATCTGCCCAACACGTCATTAATCTACGTCCAAATGCTCTTAACGATTTATGAGCATCCTCTACCTTTGTGCCTTGGTTCTGTATTAAGCCACTCAAACCAAGCAAATAGTCATAGAGTACGTACGGTTTCCATATTGGGATAATCTATCCACGGCAAAGTTGTACAAAATGTACAAAAACACGGCAACAATTGAAGATGTATTTCGCCTCGCCCTGCCCGCAGAAACCACCTTGTTGGTAGGCGATGAGTACCTAAGTCGACCTGTTAGCTGGGCATGCAGTTTACGCCCCAGCCCTCCGGCCTTTCCCAAATTAGATGGCAATGAGATTGCGCTCGTCGATATGAATGACTTGCGCCGATTGGATCCTCAGGCCCGCCTAGATCGAGTGGTGCAGAGTTTACAAGGAGCGCGCATTGCTGCCATTGCCGTCCAAGGAATATTCAATCCCGTCGCAATAGAAACCGCACGCGCAGGTCGCGTAGCCCTCTTTCAGTTGCCCGAAAACGTGCCCTTAATCCAGATCGAGCGCGCTGTCATCCGCCTCATCGTTGACCGCTCAGGCTACATCGCCCAACGCTCATCAGAACTCCAACGCGAACTCAACCAACTGGCGTTGGACAGCGCGGGGCTGGACAAGATCGTAAAGCATATCCATCTCTTCGCCCAGCAGCCCATCATCATGCTTCGTGAAGATGGCACAATCGCTGCCGCGGCAGGTTTAGAAGAGCATTCTGACCTGCTCCGCCAAAGCATAGTAGCTGCACTGCCAAATATCATGTCTCTGCGTAGTTGGGTTGTCACCCAACCCCCAGGCAAAATTGGGCAGGCAGTAGGTCTACTCCCCTTAAACACCGGGCCTGGCTCCAACAAGGACGCGTTGCCCTATCGTGAAGTCGTGGTGACGCCCATCTATGCCAATGACTCCACGCGTGGCTACTGCCTCCTTCTACGCAATCCCAGCAGCCCCACGCAAGAAATCACCGCAGTTGAGGAGATCGCCGCTGTGCAGGGCGCAGGAGCCGCAGCCCTCGAATGGGCCAAGCTCAACGCCATTGGTGTTGCCGAAGAACGAATGCGCGCCACCTTCCTAGATGAATTGCTTGCCAGTGAGATTGCCGACGAACAAGCATGGATTCAACGAGGAACCTCCCTCGCCTACAACCTGACCCGTCCCCACGTCGCGTGGATGATCGAGGTGAAGAATGTCCCCACCTGGCCCGCGCCGCTGATCCGCTTTATGGAAGGGCTGAATATCAATGCACCCTACAGCCGCCGTGAAGAAGGGTATCTACTCTATTGGCCCACTGACAACCCCAAGAGTGGGCGTGAACTCAAAGTAGTTGCCAATGATTTTGTGACCCAACTGCTCTCCAAACACCCCAAAGCACAAGTGGTCATCGGCATTGGTCGCCCAGCCAATGGCCCTTCTAAGTGGATTCAGAGCTTGCAACAGGCGCGTGAAAGCTGGCGACTCGGTAAAGAGTGGAAAGGTGCGCCCATCACCTACTTTGGTGATCTGGGCCTCTATCAACTCCTGACCGCACTCGGCACCAATCCCGAAGCCATGCGCTTCTTTCGCAAAACGCTTGGCCGCCTGATTACCCATGATGATAACAAAAATGCTGAATTGGTGGAGACACTTGAGGCCTTTTTCACCTGTCATGGCAACCTCAGTCAAACCGCCAACCGCCTCCATATCCATCGCAATACCTTAACCTATCGCCTGGAACGTATTGCCGCCATTACCCAGCTCGATCTGGATGACCCTGACGCACGCTTTTCATTACAACTGGCGTTGAAGTTACGCCCAGTAATGAAGTAATCCTAAGAATATAACAGAGGATACAGAGGATAAACAGAGATGGTGACATGGCGCATTCAATGGCTTGCCCTATTCGTCGCGCTTGCTGCAATATTGCTCACTGCATCGCCACTCAATGCACAAGTTCCTGCACAGACGCAATCGTCAGCGGTTCAGCTATGGAATATCACCTTTGCCGACCAAGCCGATCTCAACCATCTAGCGGCGGCATTGGATCTATGGGAAGTAGACCATACATCGCGTCAAATCCTCGCGCCGCTCACTGCAGACCAAGTCGCCACCCTACGTCTCACGCATGAACTTACGCTGGCACTCGACCAGGCGCCACTGAATGCGCCACGGTTCGCGCAAGCCTTCACGCCAGCGCAGGGTCAGAATACCGGGATTCCCGGCTTTGCCTGTTATCGTACCGTCGATGAAACCTATGCCACCTTCGACCAATTAGCAGTTGATTACCCGCAGTTGGTGCAGCAAGTTGATATTGGTGATAGTTGGGACAAAGGCGATCCATCGCCTCCTGCCGGTGACGACCTGCGCGTGATCGTAATAACCAACCAGCAGGCACCTGGCCCAAAATTCCGTTTTCTGCTCATGGGGGCCATCCACGCACGCGAATTAACCACGGGCGAAGCCCCACTACGCTTTGCCGAATCGCTCTTAGAGGACTACGGTCATGATGCCACCGCGACCTGGCTCCTTGACCACGGCGAACTGCACCTGCTGCCCCTTGCCAACCCAGATGGACGCCGCATGGCGGAAGACGGTCTGCTCTGGCGCAAGAACACGCACACGGATGCTACCTGTACGGTCAACCCATCCAGCAGCACCTATGGCGTTGACCTCAACCGCAACAGCAGTTTCGAGTGGGCTTCATGCACAGGATGCTCCAGCGGCTATAGCTGTTCCTTGACCTATCGGGGCGAATCACCCGCCTCAGAGCCGGAAGTAGCCGCCATCGAAGCCTATATGAAGGAGATCTTTCCCGACCAACGTGAGGCAGACCTAAAGGCAACCGCCCCCCTTACAACATCAGGTCTCTTCATCTCACTGCACAGCTATGGTCGACTTGTCCTCTTCCCTTGGGGATCGACTGCCGATCCCGCACCCAATGGCCCGGAACTTGCCACCCTCGCCCGTCGCTTCGGCTATCACCTCGGCTATACAGTTTGCCAAGCAGGTGCATACGGCTGTCTCTATCAGACCGATGGCACAACCGACGATTTTGCCTATGGCGAATTAGGCGTAGCCGGGTTTACCTTCGAGCTAGGCACCAACTTCTTCCAGTCCTGCACGGACTTTGAGGAGTCCATTCTGCCGCCGACGCTGGATGCTCTCCGCTACGCCTTTACCGCAGCCCCTCGCCCCTATCAACTCCCATCAGGGCCAGAAGTGCTCAATCTCGTCGTCTCGCCCCACGATCAACTGACACAAACTCACGTAATTATCAACGCCACAGCCGACGCCAACCGCGTCTCCACGCTCAGTGGCTTCGATAGCGATGCCCTCACCAAGCCAACCGAACCGATCACTGCCGCCCGCTTCACCATTGACCACCTACCGTGGTTATCCACCTCTGTTAGCAACCCCCTCTCTGCAAGCGATGGTCAATTCGACAGCTTTCAAGAGGAGATTACGACGACTTTGGAAATAGCTAGCGTGTCATGTGGTCGTCATACAATCTTTGCCCAGGCACAAGATAGTGCGGGTGATTGGGGGGTGGTTGCAGCAGAATTTTTCACGGTCACCAACAACACTCCGTTATTAGCAACAGTCCAAAACGCCCAAGCCGATACAGCAACCGATACAACGGCAGACACACCGATCACATATACTGTGGCACTTACGAACACGAGCGCAACCACAGCAACCTATGCGCTAGAAGTTACTGGAGATGCGTATGCACTGCTGACGCCATCGTCGCCCATCACCCTAACTGCTGGCGAAACTACGCAATTTGCG
>JBBQIG010000019.1:0-18555 GCA_038324715.1 Anaerolineae bacterium
CCCTTGTGCTTGTTTAAATTAGCGCGCGTCTGAATTGGCCGTGGAACTGGCGCTGTATCAGCAGGTTTTTTTTGGGGAACCGGCTCGCCCTGGAATGGGGGCGGCTGCTTGGGCGGGACAAAGCGCCGCCGCGGGTCAACCGAATGTGATTTTTGTGCCGCGCACGGCTCCACCCGCTAAGATTGCACAGTTGTTGGTTTATGGTAGCCGTGTTCTTGCTGTGGATGGCTCTTATGACCAAGCCTTTGATCTCTGCACCGCCGCTTGTGAAGAGTTTGGCTGGTATAATCGTAATACAGGCTATAATCCCTATATGACCGAGGGCAAACGCACCATTGCCTTTGAAATTGGTGAGCAACTTGCCCACTGGTTGGTTGCCCAAGGTGAAATGGGCAACGGTGAAACGGGCACGGGTGAGATGGCAATTCCTGATGCGGTCTTTGTGTCCGTTGGCGATGGCTGCATTATTGGTGGCGTGCACAAAGGCTTCCATGATTTGATGCAGTTGGGGTGGAGTAGACGGATGCCACGTCTCTATGGGGTTCAGTCTACTTCGAGCGCTGCGCTTGCCAATGCATGGCGCGCTGGATTGGAGATGCCAGAACCTGTGCAAGCAACAACGCGTGCCGACAGCATTAGTGTCGATGCCCCACGCGATGCCATCAAGGCGTTGCGGGCTGTGCGCGAAAGTGGCGGTGCCTACGTTACCGTCTCTGATGAGGCGATACTGGCGGCAATATTGCCCCTGGCACGGAGAGGTGCAACGTATGCCGAACCTGCAGGTGCTGCTGCCTATGCTGGTTTGGTGGCGGCTGTGGCACAAGGGCTGGTGGGTGCGGATGAGACTGTGGTCGTGATCAACACGGGGAGTGGTCTGAAAGATGTGGGCGCGACAATGTCGGTCACTGGGGAGCCTTTGGTGATTGCGCCTGAGCTGGCGGCGGTGCGCGCTGCATTGGCGACGCTGCCGGTTGGGATTTGAGTGCATCGAGAATCCTCCAGGGAGCGGCCCAAAGGGCTTCGCTTCTAAGGATGGTCAGATATTTGCATGGAATTATTTGAGAATTATTTGAATAGATCAACTAGCCAGAAAGTAGATGATAGATGACTAGCGCAATTGTTCCTGGGCCGACGTATGCTGAGATGCGCAATCCACTCTTGCTCTCGCAGAAGTTGCGTGCTGCGGCGAATGCTGCACGCGAGGATGAGCGCAATCCTTTGAATTTGTTCAACATTAATTGGAAGAATGCCGATGAGCAGGTGGAAAAGGTTGTGTTGCCCAAGGAGATGACTGGTGTTCAGGCGAATATTGTGGTCTTGAGCGGACGCAATTTTCCGAGTGGCAGTATGAAGGTTGGCCCAGCCTATACCACATTGGCGGAAGAAGAAGCGTTGAATGGCTTGCTGCCTGGCGCAAAGACGGTGATTGGCCCCAGCACAGGCAATTTTGGCATTGGTACGGCCTATGTAAGCCGGTTGAAGGGGTATCCTTCCATCGTCGTTATGCCTGATAACATGAGCAGTGAACGCTATGAGCGCATCCAAAAATATGGGGGTGAACTCGACCTGACTCCTGGTACTGAGTCGGATGTGATCCTAACGCTGGAACGCACGCACAGCGCTTATGTGGCTTATCCTGAAGAGTATATGGTGCTTGCACAGTTTGAATTGCTGCCCAACTATCGCTTTCATCGCCACGTAACAGGGGATGCTGTGGTGCAGGCGGTAAAGGGGGTCGGCAATGGTCGTGTGGCGGCTTTTGTGAGCGCGCCAGGGAGCGCTGGCACGTTGGCGGCTGGCGACTACGTGAAATCGCTGTGGGCGGATAGCAAGATTGTGGCTTTGGAGCCGCGTGAGTGCAGTACGCTTTACGATGGTGGTCAGGGGCAACATCGAATTGAGGGGATCGGCGATAAGATGGTGACGCTGATTCACAATGTTTTCAATACCGACTTGTTGATGTTGATCCACGATGAAGATACCGTGCGCGGTATGGAAGTGATGCAACGGGGGAGCCAGGTTCTTACGGATCGGCTGGGCGTTTCCAGTTCAGCCGCGAGCGAACTGCTGGGCAAGTTTGGGCCGAGCTGTGTTTGTAATGTGATTGGTGCCATCAAGACAGCGAAGTATCTTGGCTTGGGCCCCAATGACAATGTGGTGACGATTGCAACGGATTCCTATGATCGATATCCGTCGGTGAGCCGCGCCCTCGCTGAACGTAATGGTGGTGAGCCAAATGATGATCAATTAGAGCTATGGGCTAAGGGCACCTTCTTGGGCGCTTCGTTGGGGGAGATCATCGACTTGACGAAAGCAGGTCAACACGCTCGGCTTCAGAAGATGAAGGAAGATTTGTGGACGCGCTTTGGCTATGCGGAGAGTTACGTACGCAAGATGAGCGGACAAGAGTTTTGGGATGCTGAGTATGAACGGATTCACACGATTGACCCCTTGATTGAGCAAGTACGGGGAACAATCGAACTCTAATCCGTATTACATCTGCTGTGCTTTCGTCAGATGTAATTTCATCCAAAGTGTGTGCAGAAGTTTGATGTTTTCTAGGCACGTCCAATTGCAACAATCATTTTATATATTGTGCATCAGTTTAGAAGGAACTTGAGATGGAAATTGCCATCATGTTGGAGGGCCAAAACGGCTTGAATTGGCCTCGCTTTCAGCGGATTGCACTCGCAGTTGAGGATTTGGGGTTTGCGGGTCTTTTTCGTTCCGACCACTTTACCAACGCTGAATCGCCCGATATGGATTCCCTGGAACTGTGGGTGTCGCTGACTTGGCTGGCAAGCCACACCAAGCGCATTGAGTTTGGTTCGATTGTCTCGCCAGTTTCCTTTCGTAACCCGGTTTTTACGGCGCGTATGGGTAAGGATGTGGATGATCTGTCGGGTGGGCGGCTGGTGTTGGGCGTGGGTGCGGGCTGGCAAGTGCGTGAGCATACCAACTATGGCTTTGATCTCCTAGAGCTTGGGCCCCGTTTTGACCGCTTTGAGGAAGGGCTAGAAGTCATTACGCGCTTGCTGCGGAGTGATACGCCTGTGGATTTTGACGGTGATTATTATCACTTGCAAGATGCAATTTTGCTGCCGCGTCCGCAACGTCCCAACGGCCCGCGCTTGCTGATTGGTGGTAATGGCCCAAAGCGCACGCTGCCACTGGCGGCGCGTTATGCGGAAGAGTGGAATGGAGTCTTTATCCCCGCGGCGCGCTTTGCTGAATTGACACAACGACTGGATGGATTGCTGGAGGCGGTAGGGCGTGACCCGAAGAGTGTGCGACGTTCTTTGATGACGAATGTGCTCTTTGGGCGCAATGATGGTGAGGTACAGGCGAAGGTGGGCGACCGAGATGTGGCTGCAATCCAGGCGCGCGGCGTTCTGGTTGGAACTGGCGCTGCTTTGCAGGATCAGCTTGGGGCATTGGCGGAGGCAGGCGTGGGCCGCATGATGCTGCAATGGATGGATTTGGATGATATAGACGGCCTGGAGGCATTTGCTCAAGCGGTTTTGTAGTGGGACAAATGGTGACAACAAAATCAAGCAAGTTGCCTATGGACAATGTGACCTTCCTGGGAGTATCCCAAAGATCTCTCCATCATAGGGAAGGGATGCTTCTTGACTCTTTTTGCTCTGCCTATCTAGTTTGTTGCGATCCTAGAGAAGACCGTGCAAATTGAACTAAGTGGCGCGATACTATAGGCGAGGAGTTCATAGGAGCTATCATTAAGTTTCCCCAAAAAGCAACATAGTTGAAGTTGCTAAATCGGAAAGGAAGTTGAGTATGTATCAAACCATCTTAGTCCCACTAGATGGCTCCGAGCGTGCGGAGGCGATTTTGCCCTATGTTGAGGATCTAGCGTCTAGCCGTAAGTCTAAAGTGATCCTGCTTCAGGTTATTGAGCCAAGTACCACCACAATTTCACCCTATGATATGGTGCCCTATTATGATACGGAGCTAGCCGCACGTATTGTTGAAGAGGCCAAAACCTATATGGCGGCCCAGCAGGAGGCGCTGCAAGAGAAGGGGATCGATGTGGAGGCGTTGGTGGCGCAAGGGTCCGTTGTGCGCTCGATTTTGGATGTGGCGGAACAGAAGAATGTTGATTTGGTTGCGATGGCAAGCCACGGGCGCAGTGGTGTGGGACGTGTATTTTATGGAAGCGTGGCGGCTGGCGTTTTGCATGCCGCGGATCGTCCATTGCTTTTGATACGTGCTGATTCAGCATGATTTGACGCAACATGCTGCAAGATGTACCTGCCCAGTAAAAATGAAGGGTGTGAGGCTAGCCTCACACCCGTTTTATATTTTCGGCTACTTGGAGGGAATAATTTGTTCGTCTTCGACTTGCCAATGCAACTTGCCACTGAAACTTGAAGATGAGACCTACGTAGTGATTGAAAGAGAGATTGTGAAAGAAGCAAGAACATAATAGCAACAGCGAATTTGTAAGATAAGAGAAGTGGAGATTTAAGCAATGAATGGACTTAATGAGAGGCTTCAGATTCGCCGTAAAATGGGGTGGAACTTGTGGCGAGTTTTGCTGTGGCCTTTTGCAGCAGTTTGGAGGTTGGTGACCACTGTTGTCAAGCTTGTTGGTCGAGTTGCTATGTTGGTTAGTGGCATGGTGATGATGATCGTTGGAGTTTTGCTTACCATGACTGTGATTGGCGCGTTTATTGGTATTCCTTTGGCCACCCTTGGCTTTCTGTTGGTCTTGCGGAGTCTCTTTTAGGGCAGTCTAACGTAGCTCTGCGGTTGTCGTAACTAGTTTCACCACAACCAGTTTTATCACAAGTAGTAATTTTTGGAGGAGTAGAGGAATGGTTGGCTTCATTGTCACAGTTTTGGTTACTGCACTGAGTCTTTTGATCTTGTCGCGTCTTAACATTGGTTTGGAGATCGATGATATCGGGACGGCGTTAATTGCCGGGCTAGCTTTAGGGCTACTCAATGCAACTTTACGACCCGTATTAGGCTTTTTGGCTTTTCCAATCACCTTTTTGACCCTGGGTCTCTTTTCATTTGTGCTGAACGCTATTGTGCTCTATATCACGGCTGCTTTGGTGCCTGGTTTCAAGATTCTGAACTTTCTGGTAGCCCTTGTATCGGCCATTCTGCTAGGCATCCTGAATGGGTTGATCTTCTGGGTGCTGCCTGGCTAAAGGGTTGCAGGATTGTAGGGCGAAGGGGTGTAATGGGAATAGAGGCCCCTTCGCAGCCAATCTCCTTGATCTAAAATAGGTAGTTATCAAGGGTCGTCGTTCGGACCCTACTTCTGCGATTCTTTGTAGTTCTTGTCTAATTTCTGAGCAGTTAGTACGTAAGCGATGCCAAGGACCTTCCCCGCAACCAAACGTTTTGTGCCTCACGAGCCTTATCATAAGTACCTTTCTGTGATTGGCAAACGTATGTTTAGTGACTGGTAATTGATTATCTAGTGTACACGCGGGTGAATTGAACTTAAAGAAATTCATGAATTAGTTGGCATTTTTGGGGAACATCTATAAGAGCTATTTCGTCACGATCTTTAGGAATATGTCTTTAGAAGTACAAAGATAGAAGTAGAATGGATTGCGCGGGATCACCGCTGCATTCCTCATTGCGTTCGCTACTGCGGCGTTAGTTAGAGGGGCTCTTCTTATGCAAAGTGTAAGAGATTATAGAGGGAAATCAACAGGGTTGCCCCAGCGTGAAGTAACGCGTTGGTTGCCACTGATGTTGATCTTGGTCAGTATGTGGTTGCTTAGTGGGTGTGTGGTTACGCCCATTGAAGCACAGGATGGCAGTTCGCCCGATGGCACCGGCACGGCGACAATTGCCATTGCGCCCGTTTCTGGTGTGCCGGGGGACACGATTTTTGTTTCCGGTGCTGGATGGGCAAGCAATGAATCTGTTTATATTAATCTGGAGCAAGTTCCTGATGAGGAGCCGATCCAGACGACTGTGGCTGTTGCCACAAGTGATAGTGAAGGGCGATTTACGTTAACCTTTGCCTATCCGGTTGATCCCATTTGGCGCGAGCCGGGGGTCATTGATGTTGTCGCCTATTCTTTGGAAAATGGCGCACAAGCAGTTGCACCGTTTGAGGTGCTGGAATCGGCCCCCCCGAGCGCACAGACACCAACCGCGCAGCCAACTGCAACACAAACAGCTACATCTGTGGCTGGCACAGCGACCCCGACTGCGGCTGCAACGGCTTCTACTGGCGGGCAGCCACGGCCTACTGCCACGCGCACGCCTACACCAAGACCGCAAAACCCAAACATTGGTGTGGTGGTGAGCAGCGCCTTGAATGTGCGCACGGGGCCATCCACGGCCTTCCCAATTGTGCGTGCCATTAGTCGCGGGACTGAATTTAGGGTACTGGGCCAGAACAACAGTGGCGCATGGCTCTTTGTACGCTTGAGTGGTGGCACTGAAGGTTGGCTGGCACGTGCCTATACCAACTATAGTGCGCTTGCACCTGTCGTGCCTTCGCCCAAGCCGCCTGTTGCTACTGCCTCTCCAACGCCTGCTCCCACCTCTACACGCCCGCCGCAAGGTTCTGGTTGGCGCGGGGAATATTACAACAATCGGGACCTCAGCGGACACCCCAAGTTGGTGCGCGGTGATGCCACTATAGACTTCGACTGGGGACAAGGATCACCCGCCGCTGGCGTTAACAATGATGATTTCTCTGTGCGTTGGGTGCGCTCATTCTTCCTTGCCGAAGGCACCTATCGTTTCTATGCAACCGCGGATGATGGCGTGCGCGTTTGGGTGAACGGTGAACTGATTATTGATGAGTGGCATGCTTCCTCTGGACAGACCTACTCAGTTGTGAAGCAAGTCGATTCGGGTTCTGCGCTGGTACGCGTTGAATATTATGAGGCAAAGCAAAGTGCCAAGATTCGTTTCTGGTGGGAGAAGGCGACCGCCGACACCTATCCGGACTGGCGCGGTGAGTACTACCCGAATATAAACTTGAGCGGTACTCCCACCTTTGTGCGCAACGACCGAAGCATTGATTTCAATTGGGGAACTGGTTCGCCCGCGAATAACTTCCCATCGGATCGCTTCTCGGTGCGTTGGACGCGTGACCAACACTTTGATGCTGGAACCTATCGTTTCCATGCCGTCATGGATGATGGTATGCGTGTCTATCTCGATGATAGTCTGATTATTGACGAGTTCCGCAATGGTAGCTCGCGTGAAGTTACGCGCGACATCTATGTGAACCAGGGTGGACGCCGCCTGCGCGTGGAATATTATGAGGACACGCAACAAGCTGTGGCGAGGTTCTGGTGGGAGCGAATTAGTGATAGCGATGAGCCAGATGACGATGACTTCCCTGATTGGAAGGGCGAATATTGGGACAACCGGGGATTAGATGGTGACCCTGATTTGGTTCGCAATGATCGCAGGATTGATTTCAACTGGGGTACTGGCTCGCCAAGTTCACGCATCTCTAGTGACAACTTCTCGGCACGATGGACGCGCTGGGTAGACTTTGACGATGCTCGCTATCGCTTCTATGCTGTTGCCGATGATGGCGTCCGCGTCTGGGTTGACGATGATCGGATCATTGATGAATGGCATGACAGTAGTAGTACTGACGCTTACACCGCTGAGATTGAACTAGACGGCGATGAGCGCGTCCGCGTTGAATATTATGAACGCACAGGTGGCGCGCAAATTGAAGTTTGGTGGGAAAAGGTTGGTACTTCTCCCACGGCGACTCCAACTGCAACCCCTGGACAGGTTAATCCTTACGCGGATGTTAGCCCAAGCCAGGGTGGCGGCGGCACAAGCGTTACCGTGGTGGGTGGTGGCTTCCCTGCCAACACGACGGTGAATGTCTACTTGGGTGGTATTGTCAGCGTTAGTGCCGCGGATGCTGCGGATGCAGAGGTGCGAGCCAGCACAACCACAGATCGCAATGGAAACTACTCTGTTGCCTTCCCCATGCCAAACACTTGGCCGAACGGCGATGAAATTGAACCGGGCAACCTGGTGATTCTGGTTGCTACGCCGGACTTCTCTGTGGAGGCGAGTGCCGTCTTCGAGTATCAGGGGACACCGGCTACACCGCCACCCAGTAGCGATGATCCCTATGCCCAACTTTCACCCAGTACGGGTGGCGCGGGGACACGGGTAACGGTTAGCGGTGGTGGTTTCCCTGCCAATACGCGTGTACGTGTCTATCTGGCTGGTGTGGTCAGTGCACGTTCCCTTGATGCAGACCTAGAGGTCTATGCGTCTGGCGATACAAATGGGGAGGGAAGTTATAGCCTTTCCTTCAATATGCCAAGCGAGTGGCCCAATGGTGAGGATATTGAGACGGGTAAGTTAATTGTCTTGGTTGCGACCGACAACTTTAATGTTGAGGCCAGCGCTGACTTCGATTACTTTGTGGATGCACCTAACACATCAATTGAGGTGTCGCCACGTTCTGGTGGAGCGGGCACGTCTGTGGAAGTCAGCGGTAGCGGCTTCCCTGCCAATACGCCGGTCAACCTCTACCTAGGTACATTGGATGACCAAGTTGGGGGTGGTCCAACCGAACGCATCTTTGCAACCACCAACACGGATCGCCGTGGGAACTACACCATGGTCTTTACCATGCCTGCTCTGTGGCCGAATGGTGAAAGCATTTCTGCAGGCCGGCTTGTGGTTTTGGTTGCCAATAGCGACTTTAGCGTGACGGCAAGTGGTAGCTTTGACTATGTTGCTACAGGTACTCCTGTTGCGACACCCACACCCACGAACACACCGAATCCCGCCGCTACGGCGACACCTGCGCCCTTTGCCAATGTAAATCCTGGCAGTGGCGGGGGTGGTACAACCGTAACCGTCAATGGCGGAGGTTTCCCAGCCAATGTGACTGTGAGTGCCTACTTGGCAATCTTTGGCGGGGGTGGCGGCTTTGCAGCGGATGCTGAACGTTATGCGACTGACGCAACTAATGAGAGCGGCAACTATAGCTTGAACTTTGTCATGCCAGACCGCTGGCCTGATGGTTCAGAGATTGATAGCGGGCGACTGCTCATCGTGCTTGCAACAAATGACTTCGATACCCAGGCAAGCGCAAGCTTTAATTATGTTGACGCTGCTGTATCGGGTGCAGTGGAAGACGCTACGCCTAGCGCCACTGCAACACCGACAGTGACGGCTACTGCGGAACCGACGATTACGGTTGAAGCAACTGAGGTGCCAACTGAGGTGCCAACAGAAGCACCGACTGAAGAGCCAACGGAAGAGCCGACTGCCACAACGGAATCAACGGCTACTGAAGAGCCTGCGGAAGAGTCGACTGCTACAACGGAACCGACAGCTACTGAAGAGCCAACGGAAGAGCCGACTGCCACAACGGAACCGACAGCTACAACAGAGCCAACGGCAGTACCTACGGAAGCTGCTACAGCTACGTCGGAACCCACCGCCACCGTAGAATCAGTGGCAGTGCCCACGGAAGCAGCAACAGCGACGTCGGTACCGAAGGCTACAGCTGTGGTGACAGTAGCGCCTACTGTAGCAGCTACGGTGGAACCAACGGCTACGACTTTAGTGCCGCCAACCACCGTAGTGACGACAACAATGCAAACTGATGTCGCTCCAGTGGAACAAGAGCCTGTAGAAGAATCTCCTGCAGAGTAGTTTCTAGCAGGTGGGGGCGAAAGTAGTTGTGTGACCCCCTAAGTGAGATGCTGTTGAGTCAATAGTTCCAGAGCGTCCTCCTAAGATGTAACTTGGGAGGACGCTTCAATTGTAAACACAAAAATCTCTCCAGATTAGAAGTACTGTCTGGAGAGATTTTTGTGTTTGCAATTTGAATGGTTAAGTCTGTACAGTATTCCTGTCGCGTGCTTCTCTGTAGCAATTCGCTGGAATAATTCTTGCGATGTTACGCAATGGGTGAATCATGCGCTTCGGCGATAAGGCGTTGCTTGAGATCCCAAAGCGATTGGGTGAGGGAGACATGGTAGATGTGAGGATTGACGAGGCGGCGAATGCCCACATCCAGTCTTTCTAGGTCTTCTAGGCGACGTTGGCGTAAGGTTTCTAGGGGTGGAATGTCTAGAATGACTTTCCCTTGATTCATTACTTCGCTGTGAAGCAGCTCAATTGACGAAAGCTCTTGGCGTTGAATGGTGCGAAACTTGGTGTGGTCGCTAGGATGGCGCAGAACGAGGGCCTCCATTGTGGTGGGATCTTCATTGTCAGCACAGAGCAGATCCGCAGTTGCCTTGCCGCGCTGATCATAGAGACGCCATGCGCGTTTCATGCCCGGATTGGGGATTTTTGCGGGTGTGTCAGAGATTTTGATTGCCGAGTCCCAAGTACCATTTTCGCGCACGGCTACCAATTTGTAGACGCCACCCAATGCTGGTTCTCCCCAAGAGGTGATTAGACGTGTACCTACGCCATAGGTCAGGCGGTTGATCAGATGATCGGCATCAATGCCATAGCGTGGTGCTTCGGTGCTGATTTGGGTAATAATCTGCCAGATGATGAGTTCGTCCAGATCACCTGAAAGGACAATGGCTACATCGTCAAAGCCAGCAGCGTTCAGCAACTTGGCCGCTTGAATGCTGAGAAAGGCCAAGTCGCCTGAGTCTAAGCGGATGCCAACGGGTTTATGACTTTTGCGGCGCAGATCTTCAAAGACACGAATGGCATTAGGCACGCCACTTGCCAGTGTATCGACTGTATCGACCAAGAGCAGGCAATCATCGGGGTAGACGTCCGCATAAGCTTTGAACGCACCTAACTCGCCCATGCCTAAAGTCATGAAAAGCTGTACCATGCTGTGGGCGTGGGTTCCTTTGGGGGGTAGTCCCACTGCACGCGAGACACCCACATTGGAGGTGAAGAGTGCGCCGCCGATGAGTGCTGCACGCGTGCCCGCATTGGCTCCACGCTCGTGGGCGCGACGCATGCCAAACTCCAAAATCGGGCGACCGCGGCCACTTTCCGAGATGCGGGATGCTTTGGTGGCGATGAGGGTGGGGTAGTTAAGATGGGCGAGCAGAGATGTCTCTAGGATTTGAGCCATTGCCAATGGCCCTTGAACGGTCGTAAGCGGCTCATTGGGATGCACGATACGTCCTTCGGGAATGGCACGCATGGAGATGCCACTGAAGTCGCCATTCTCCCGGAGCCATTGGAGAAAATCATCTGCAAAGAGCTGGTTGCCTGTGGAACTTTGTTGGCTACGTAGGTAGTCAATCTCTTCTGCGCCAAAACGTGCGTTTTGCATCCAGTCTAGGAGCCACTCAAGACCTGCGTTGACACAGTAGCCAGCTTGGTGGCTATCATAGTTTGGATAGCGGCGGAAGTAATGATCAAACAGAACCTCGCGCTCATGGAGACCCATGCGAAAGAAGAGTTGGGCCATTGTAAGCTGGTATTGGTCGGTGAACAAGATACCTTCCATTGGCGCACGTAGGGATGACATGAAGTTCTCCTCATGAGTGAAACTCTCGAAAGTCGTGCAACATTCTCTGGCTGAACAAGAATTCTTCGTGCGACTTTTGAGCGGTTTGTTCTTTAGATCTGCACCCAGTATGATTGGTCGAGCGCATAAGCAACCTAGCTGTGGCAGATTCTACCACAGCCAGCCAGAAGTTTCGGGTACGCGCTGACTGTGCACACTGCCAAGATAGGCGTATACTAGTTGAGTTTGAACCGGGTTTGAATCCATGCTCTGTAGCACAGAAGACGTTGAAAGAATTCCTTCTACTTTGAGACCATCTTCGAAACCATCTTCGAAACCATATAGAGAGTAACGACTGCCTTGTGCGACGTGTAATCTTTTTATTTTTGGATGGAGTTGGACTGGGTAAAAATGACCCGGCGGTGAATCCACTTGTGGCAGGTCAATATCCAACCTTAACTTCATTGCTAGATGGTCAGCGTATGGTGGCGGAGGTGGGGCGGCTCACGACGGCACAGGCTGAACTTGTTCCTGCGGATGCACATTTAGGGATCCCTGGACGACCGCAGAGCGCAACGGGGCAAGCCGCCATTCTGACGGGAATTAGTGCTCCCCAGCGCCTGGGGGAACATTATGGCCCGCGACCCGATGCCCGGGTGCGCACTGTGATTGACGAAGGCAACCTCTTTCGTCGCGTGGAAGAACAGGGGCATCGTTTTCTCTTCTGCAACGCCTATCCTCCCATTTATTTTGCCGCAGTCACACGGGGCAAGCGGCTCTTGAGCGCAATCCCCTATGCCGCAACTTCTGCCGGACAGACTCTCCTCACCCTGAAGGAGATGCAAGCTGGACATGCCATTGCTGCGGATTTCACCAATCTCAGTTGGCGCGAGATCTTGGGCTTTACGGACATACAGGTCTACACGCCAGAAGAGGGTGGCGCTTTTGTGTGGCAATTGGCCCAGCCCTACCAGTTTTTGTTCTTTGAGCATTGGCTTTCCGACGAACTGGGGCATAGAAAGGATTTGGCAGGGGCGATTGCTAATTTTCAATCGTTTGATGGCTTTTTAGGCGGGTTGTTGGGTGCGGCAGATCTAGAGGAGACGTTGATTATTGTGGCGAGTGATCATGGTAATATGGAAGATTGTAGCCACAGCAAACACACCGAGAATCCTGCTCTTACTCTTGTGATGGGAGCTTCCCGTCACAGGGTTGCCACACGTATTTGTGCGCTTACTGATTTTGCGTCGGTCATCCTCGATTTTTTGGCGGGCGATTTGTAGTAATTTAGCTTTTGATGATGAAGGCTTGTAGACCTGGTGCTGTGTCTCGTGAGAGGTGCGGCACTGTTTTGTGGAAAGCTCGTGTGAAGTTTCAAAGTCTAAGCAAATAACACCGAGGTCAACCATATATCATGCACAAGAGATATTTGTGTGCTAGTCGGCGTGCTCTTGCAACGGATTCTCGCGCACGCATAGGATGAGCACTACAAGCGAGACGATTGTAAAAACGGTTGCGATGATAGCAATACCTGTGATCCCGATGCGTGGGTAGAGAGTTGGGGTAAGAAAGGCTGCGATGGTGGCAGCTCCCAATGAAACTGTCGCGCTTAGGGTCATGATCTTGGCGCGCTGGTTGGGGGATTGCACACTGAGCAGCGAAAAGTTGGAGACAAGGCCAAACTCGAAGAAGCCACGCGCTAACGCTGCACTGACCACAGCAGGGAGCGCAGCAACATTAAGCCAGGGAATGAGTAGATAGCCCAGCAAGGCTCCTGTTGTACCCAGCAAGACGCTGCGTCGTTTGCCAAAGCGGTCGGTAAAGAGGCTGACGGAGACGCTTGCGGTTAGGTCGAAACAGCCAAAGAGCAATGCTACATAGCCGAGTTGGGCTGCATCAAAGCCATATTGATCTACAAACCAGGCTCCGTGGATAATCATGAATTGCATGGCGGCGTAATAACTTGTTGCTGCTGCAAAAATGGTGCCATAGGTGGAGATGGCGTTGTTTTGGATGTGAAAGAAGCCGATAACGCGAGCCAGAAAGTTTTGCTTTGACCCTTGTGTGAGAAATGCAGGAGCAGGTGGTGGTGCATCACGCGAGGCTGGCAATGTCTGAAAAACAAAGAACATGATGAACAAGCCCGTGCCCAAGATAAAGAAGGGGGCACGCCAGCTTGTGGCTGCAATCAAAAGACCCATTGAGGAAAGGCCGACAATGCCTGTAAGCGCCCACGAGTATTCCAACATGCCCAAGCCGCGTGCGAGTTGGGCATAGGGTAGATTGAGACTGAGGTAAGCTTGGAGCGTGGGAACAAAACCAGCAAGGCTTAAGCCAAGCAGCACGATGCCCACAGTTGCCTGGGGGACACCTGAACTGGAGCCAATAATGAACATGCCTGCTGACATTGCCAGCAAGGCCCCACGCAGCACGGGCTGATAGCCCACCCGACTTGCAAGGAGTCCAAAGAGTGGGGCCAACATTCCCACTCCAGTACGCAGACCGACGAGTCGTCCCATGACGACGACGTTGGTGTTGAGACCTGCGGCAATGATGGGTAGAAACGGGTTAAACATTTGCACGCCAATGTCCACCAAGAGGCGCGCACTGATGCAGGTGGTGATAAGTCGTGCAAACGAAATGGTGGGTGATGTACTGGGGCCTGGGGCTGATATGGGGTTTGCCATGAAGTTTCACATGCGCCAATTCTATGTTGCTGCTCTATATTGCTGCAGGGTTAATGTGGGCTAGGTTGAGGAGTGTTTTGAGGTGTCGCAGCTATTGAGTCGGATCGACGCGTCGAACGCTGGCTCCTGGTGGGGGAAAGAAGAGAAAGGTTACTGGATCAATTTCTTGGTTGAAGGTGACAGATGTAAAGCGAACGTCGCGACCGTTGCTGTCGCGCCAAGCCAATGGATAGGAATATTGATCGTCTAGCCACACCTGAAGCCCGCCCGCGGGCAGAGATGGATCGCTGGGGGCAATGACCAACTCGTGCAATGTGGCGGCGCGTCCTGCTATTTCGATGCGGTCGCCAACATTGGTTGGGCTACCCGCTTGCAGCGCGGCAAGAATTTGATCGGGCATCCGTTCGAGGAGCGAACCTGTTCCAGCGTCGCCAACCAGGTCGTCGCGAAAGGAAGCGCGATCGACCACAGTCGCCATGTCAAGAGCCGGGGAATAGACCCAGCCTTCTGTGTCATTGAGCACGACAATGGTGCCTGCAAAGCCGCTGGGGCCGGATTCAGTTTCAGTACGCATAAACCCTGGTCGTTGAACCCATAGCTCTTGTTCGAGGGTCACGCCTTGCAAGGTAATGGTGACACGTCCTTGTACTGTTTCTACCCGTGCAAGTTCGCGCTCAATTCCAGCGATAAGGGTTTCTTGGGGCGTGCCACGGTTGCCCGTGAACCAGATAATGGGCGCGACGATAAGGATTAGCGCCAGGCCAACAACAATCCAAAGTTGGCCGCGACGTAGGTTAGGCTGCATGAAAAATTTTCTCTCGGCGGCTAATTGCCTGGGTATCTTTGAAATTCTACCTGTTGTTTCAATTGCACTGTTACATCCACACACGAGGGCGCACGGGTGGTTCCGGTTCATCGTCTTCTTCACCGCCGATGATGCGGGGTGGCGGCTTTGAGGGTGCAGAGGGCGTTGATGGACTTTGGCTCTTTTGGGCGTCATCGTTGCCTATCAAGACCGATCGTCCTAGATTGCCACCTTGATCTGCTCCTAGTACGCCCGCTTCTTCTAGCTGATCGACCAGGCGACTGGCACGGCTGTAGCCGATGCGTAATTTGCGTTGCAGGAGACTGACTGAGCCGCGCCCACTGCTCTTGACGATTTCTACGGCTTCGCCAAAGAGTTCATCGCGAGAATCCTGGACTTTCATTTGCTCAATTTCCGCAAATAGTCCAGGTTGCGTGGCAGGGGTGTTTGCACCTTTGCCACCCGACTGAGATTGTGGGCGGGCAATGCTGTTCAGATCGGGCATGTCGGGGGGTGCTTCTGGCAATTCAATTTCTTCTGCTTCGGGCGTGATCGCGCCATCCAAACTGCGAATCCCTTTCCAATAGCGGACAGATCGGCTTATCTCTTCGTCATTCAAGAATGTGCCTTGCACACGCTCCAGCCTGCTCGCATCGGGGGGGCGGAAGAGCATATCCCCACGACCCAACAAACGTTCTGCCCCTGGTTCGTCTAGGATGACGCGGCTATCAATTTGGCTGCTGACTGCAAAGGCGATGCGCGAGGGGAAGTTGGCCTTGATTAGGCCGGTAATCACATCGACCGATGGGCGCTGCGTGGCGATGATTACGTGAATACCAACTGCCCGCGCCATTTGTGCTAAGCGACAGATGTGCTTTTCTACATCCTCAGGTGCAGCCATCATCAGGTCAGCCATTTCATCGACAATCACCACAATAAAGGGCAGTGGTTTTTCGTTGCGCTTGACAAGATAGGCATTGTAACGCTCTAGATCGCGACAGTTGGCCTTGCTACAAAGTTGGTAGCGTCGTTCCATCTCTTTGACTGCCCAGAAGAGCACGCCTGCTGCGCGATCTACTTCCGTGACAACGGGGCTGAGAAGATGGGGAATGCCATTATAGACACTGAGTTCTACCATTTTGGGATCAATCATCAACATTCGCAGCGTGTCGGGCGTGTGTGTGAGCAGCAAACAGGTGATGATTGAGTTAATGCAGACCGACTTACCAGAGCCGGTTGCTCCAGCGATGAGCAAGTGGGGCATACGTGCTAAATCAGCGACGATGGGCTGACCCTTGACATCTTCGCCCAGGGCAATACGCAGTTTGCCCTTCATGTTTTGGAAGGCGTCGCTCTCCATCAGTTCTTTGAGTCCGACGACATTTGCCTCTGTGTTGGGGACTTCAACGCCGACATAGTTCGTCCCCGGAATAGGGGCTTCGATACGCACGCTGGGTGCGGCGAGGGCGAGGGCTAGGTCGTTGGAAAGCCCAGCAATCTTTGAAACTTTGACTTTGACGCGCTGGACTTCACCGCGGGTGCTGCGTTCGATGTAGCCCGGTTTGATCAGATATTGTGTTACCGAAGGACCTTTGTATGCACCTTCAAAATCGGCAGGTACGCCGAAAAGCGCCAGCGTCTCTTGTATGAGGCGACCCTGTTTGCGAATCAAATCGTCGCTGTCAGCGGAACGTTCCCAGTTGTTGAGCATGTCATGGGTGCGGGGGAGTCGCCATTCTTGCGCGCCACCGACAATGCGTGGGGTGAGAATGTCTGCGTCGGTGCGGATGGGGGCTGTGCGTGCCAGTCGTTGCGCTGCGGGTATGGGGGCCGCGACTGAGGCTGACGATGGCTGCTGCTGTGCTTGAACCAAGTTGGAGGGTGGCTTAATTGGATGGGCGTGTGCATTTGCCATGACTACGTTGGATGGCAATGCTGGTGGCAACTTGGGTTGCGGTTGGCGTCGTGGGAGGCGTTCCGCAAGCCGTTTCCACCAAGGAATTTCGCCAGTTGGGATGGGCAGGGCTGGCTGGATTTTGGGCATGCGAATGGGAGGTGTGCGCCGGTGGCTCCACCACTCCTGTGTGAGGGCTGTGGCTTCTTGCGCCACGTCCAGCAACAGGCGATCTGTAAGCAAAACAATTCCAGCGATGACCAAAATGGTTATGACTGACCACGCACCCCACAATCCCAGTGCGTTTTCTAAACTTGTTGCCAGAAACAAGCCTAGCGTACCACCAGCACTGCTGGGGTCTCCACGAAAGAATAGTGTGACTGCACTGATATAGGCAATAAACAAGACGGCACTGCCCGCGGGAACCTGCCAGGGCAGATCACGCATGCGGTCGATGGCGCGGATGACGATCCACAGACCCAGCGCGCCTGTAACCAGTGGCACGCCCCATTTGCCCATGCCAAAAAGTTGTTCAAGCAGGTCGATCCATTGCCCTGTGATTGCGCCAGGGGTGGTTGTGAGCAAGCTGAGAAGGGTAAAGACGGATAGCAGAATTAGCACCAGCCCCAGGACTTCGGGCCGTGCGGCAACGGTCAGGATTTGGTCGATCGGGTCGTAACGTTGCCTTTTTCGAGATCGTCGTTTTTGCGCCATTTTTCGTCGTTTGGTTGAAATAAGAACAAGTGTTCACGAGGAGTATAGCATGAAGTCGCCATCGCGTCTACTATGCTGCAACAAAAACGGCCTCCGTAGCGGAGGCTACAGAGGCCGTTTTTGTCGTTTCGCTGGCGGACGCACGGTGTGGCGTCCGGTGCGGACCACAAAGTTCTCTGTGAGTGCTATACTTCCATGACGAGTGGGAGTACCATTGGGCGACGACCAATTTCTTTGTAGGTGAAATTGGCGAGTGCGTCCTTGATCTTTTCTTCCATCACCTGTTGCGGAGCGCGCTTTTTAATCGTCTTGCGTACCACTTCTTGGGCACGCTTGATGAGGTCTTCGTTTTCACGCATGTAGACAAAGCCGCGGCTGATGATCTCCGGCCCGTATAGAATTTCACCATCAAACTCATCGAGCGCAAGAATGCAGACGATGAACCCATTCTGGCTCAAGTGCTTGCGGTCGCGTAAGACTACGTTGCCGATATCACCGATGCCTAGACCATCTACAAAGACGTGACCCGCGGTGACCGTTGGGCCGCGGCGCGCCTCAATTTCTGTACCCCCTGAGAAGTAGTCAAAGTCGAGAGTCTGACCATCTTCAAGAATGAAGGTGTTCTCCTCCTTCACGCCTTGCTCTTGCGCCAAGCGAGCGTGCAGCACAAGATGACGGTATTCGCCGTGCACTGGTACGAAGTAGCGGGGGCGGGTCAGTTCAATCATGTGCTCATAATCTTCACGCCCACCGTGACCACTGACATGGACGTCACTTTCGTGATAGACAACATTTACGCCCTGGCGGAAGAGGTTGTCTATGGTGCGGTTGAACAATTCTTCATTTCCAGGAATAGCCATTGCACTTAGAATCACCGTGTCGCCTTCACGAAGTGTGATTTGGCGGTGATCGTTGATGCTCATTCGCACCATAGCGCTTGTAGGTTCACCTTGGCTGCCTGTGGCAATGATGACCACCTCGTGTGCGGGCAAGGATTCCATTTCGGCAGGAGTGAGTAGCTCTT
>JBBQIG010000020.1:0-18536 GCA_038324715.1 Anaerolineae bacterium
TTGCTGAGCCTGGGCTTGTTGATCCTGACTCTGTTGGTTTGCTTCACCCTGGGCTGGGGTTGGTGTGACAATCACCACAACAATCTGTTGTGGTACTGCGATCTGTTGGGGTTCGGCTACGGCTACCACTTCGCCTGGTGAAGCTAAACCGGGTGTAGCTAATATCAGTGGTGGTTCGGTTTCTACTCCGGGGGACAAGTCACTGCACGCCGCCACCGAAAACATGCCGACTAGAAGAAGCGCTGGTAAAGTCCAGGCAGTATATCTCCATCTCATCTCTGTTCTTCCCTTCTTTCTCTGTTTTCCGAACCGCGTGTGCAATTCCTCTATCTGGGATCAAGCGACTTGGGTGAGGTCTAGCCGGATACTTTACCGGTTGAATCTCACCCTCTGCGCTCATCGAGATCCTGGCACTGTCCCCGTAAGACATGAAGCAAAGCTGCTGCTGGTGACTTGCTACTGGTTCTCGACAGGAGCAACCTCTGCACCCTCCGGCACTTGGTCTGCCGCGACAATGCGCCAGAGGGAACCGGGTGGATTGTCAACTGGAGCAGGCCCTTCGTAGTTGCAATTACAGCTCGTGACATAGAGCGTGCCATTTTCATCTTGTCCAGAGCCAGTCAGTTGGAGAGGCGAGTCCACGACTTCCGCATAGCTCCAGGTGTCATTTTCGTCACGCATCAGCCCCCAGATCTTTCCAGAGCAATAGTCGCCACTAAAATAGACGCCATCCAGGTTGGCAAATTCATCACCGCGGTAGATGCCAATGCCGATGACGGAACAGCCGCTATGCTCGGCATGGTTATACTCGGCCACGGGCAAGACGCCAACAGATGCACACTCTTCCTCTTCAATTGGAAAGCAGTGAGAACCCATCAGGAAGTCCCATCCGTAATTTTCGCCACCTTCGCTGTCAGCAGGCTGGAAGTTGATCTCTTCCCAGTGATTCTGGCCGACATCTGGCAGGTAGAGATCACCGGTTTCGCTGTCAAAGCTGAACTTCCAGGGATTGCGCAAGCCATAAGCCCAAATTTCTGGACGTGCTTCGGTGTGAATTTGGGCAAATTCCTCTTCGCTAATTCCAAAGAGTTGTACCAATTGCGGTGTTTGTGAATCTGCAAAAGGGTTGTCCTGTGGAATGCCATAGGGTCGCCCATCTTCGACATTGACATCAATCCGTAGCAATTTGCCCAAGATTGTAGAGAGATTCTGTCCTGCCTCGAGCGGGTCGCCTTCCCAACCGCCGTCACCACTACCAATGTATAGATAACCATCTGGCCCAAAGGCAAGCTCACCGCCATTGTGGTTGGCCCACGGCTGGTCGATTTGCATAATTACTTTGGCGCTCTCTGGATCTTCCTGATTCTCATTTTCGGAAGAGAGAGAATACTCAACAATCATTCCATCCCCATTGCGTAAGAGTTCGGAAAAATGAACAAAGAAGCGTCCGTTTTCAGCAAAATCAGGATGAAATTCCAGATCATAGAGACCTTGCTCAAGGAATGCACTCAACACCTGGTTTTGAATATCGAGGAAGGGTTCCTCCATGATTTGACCATCTTGACTGACAATGCGAATGACGCCGTGACGCTCAACAACAAAGAGCCTTCCACTGCCGTCCTGTGGGCTGACGACATTTACTGGATCAATTAGCCCATCTGCAACCTTAACCAAGCGGATCGAAGCATCCACCGGTAGTGATTCTCCAGGGACGAGCACGGATGCACGATCTGTCGGCACTGCCACCGACTGCGTCGCTGCCTGTTCACTACTCTCTTGATTCTCTTGCGTCTGAGTCGCTTCAGGAGTCTCAGTCGTTGTTTGGGATTGACTATCCTCTGCCTCTACTTCTTCTGTCGCTTCCCCTGTGGGTGTCGCTTCCTGCGCCAGAGCGGCACCTGCGGCGACATTGAAAAGTTCGGGATTGTCTGGCTGCATGTTTGCCGTCACGAGCAGCGCGGAGAGAATTAGGGCCGGGATCAATATAAAAACGAACATCTTGGGGTTACGCATCTTGTGTCTCCTTTCAAGTACAAGCCACTTCACAAAGCATGCTACTGGCTTCTGTCTTCCTCTTGTACCTCACGTACTTGCGCCGCACTCACCACCGATGCCTCATTGCTCCATGCATTACGTATGTAGGAGATCACGGCTGCCACCTCCTGCGCCGACAACGTAGGTTCAAAAGCGGGCATTACCTGCCGCCCGTGTAGCACAGTGTCGATTACTGCTGTTGGAGTACTCACCGTGACAAACGGATTGCGGTTGAGCGCTGGGAAAATGGAAAGGTTCCCCTCGCCATTCGGTTGGTGGCATGGCGCGCAATTGGTCGCATAAATTTTTTCTCCCATCGCAATCAAAGCGGCATCACTCAAAGGAGTGAACTCAATCTCTGGCACGACGGCTAGCGGTGCATCTCGCGGTGGGTCCAGCGGTATGCCTAGCGGTTCAGTCAACTGTGCGGCTTCCGGTGTGTCTAGCGATAGATCGGGTTCGGCGAAAGCCACCATCGGCTCGCCGACACTTTCTAGCTGCAACGGCTCAGACATCTGGCTGCATGCCGCAAGCAGAAACGCAACCAAAATTAAGCCAACCCGAATCAAGCTTCCCCTATTTGAGCCATTGACAAGCATCCATTTCATCCGAGTAGCCTTGTCCTCAAATCCACTGACAGTAACTTCCTAATAGCATGGGTACACTGGTCAGCAGGGTAATGACTGTGAACAGTCCATTGAGCCCGGTAGCGACAAATAACATAAATTGGGAATTCTCTTCGTCGTGCTCTTTCGACTCCTGCCGCGTACGGCGCCAACTGCGAAAGCTGGCGAATCCCACCCCAAAAGTCACCAAGGCGGCAACAACTGTCAGCGCCGCCACGCCGACTCGGATTATGCTCCAGCCAAATAAGCCTACAAACTGTAGCCCAGAAAAACAACCGAACTCGCCGAGGCTGTAGACCACTAGAAAGTAGACGCTATAAATCACAGGTCCAGATAGGAACATAAACCAGAGTCGTCTGCTATGTGGCTCTCGCCTTGGAGTTGTCTGAGTCATGACTGTCCTTCTTCAGATTTCAAGACTTACAGTTTCAGAACCTATGAATTTAATACTTATGAACTTAATATCGTGTAGGGTGCTAGGTAGACAGTACCGGCTAGAGCCAGCCAGAAGAGAATCATGGCATACCAGTAGAATCCGCCGATATCGACTGCAACATGTTCACGTGCAGAATAGCGCCCAAACCAGGACCAAATCTGTGTGAACAAGATTTGCGCCATGCCGCCAAGCAAGAGTGCGATCAGGAAGATCGTTAGTGTCCAGTAGAGCGAGCCATAGGCGTTGATGGTGTGGTCAAAATTCACTTGGCGCAGGTCATAGATGAGAGTGCCTACGGCGACAGCACCTAGAATGAGGGCAAGGGCTAAGCCAATTCGCATGCCAACCACATCTCCCTTGGTAATGCGCCGGTTGGCCCAATACATAGCCGCGGCAGTAGCTAGCACAGCAGCAGTGCCAATAGCAGGCAAGAGCAGCCCGGGTCGCTCAATGCCAGCAAGGGGCCACACGGTGTGCTGTAGACTGATATAGAAATAGCTGAACACAAAAATCGCAGTGCAAGTGGCAACGAGGAGAACAATTATACCCATGGACCAGCGACTTATTGTGGGGCTGCCGTTGGGGTAGACAAGAATGTTGTGTTCGCGCTCAAATTCTAGTTCCCGCTCTGTGGTCTCAATATGATCGGGCCAATGCCATCCAACCAAGCCCACGATGACTCCTATCACGCCAGAGAAAACCAAGATGCGAAATGTGAAGATTTCGGCGGCAAAAATAACAATGAGACCAACCGCCGTCACAACCGGCCAAATAGATGGCCCTGAAACGCGAAAGATTTCGGTCGGTCGTGCTTCAAGCGCTGAAGTGGTCAAAGCTGCTCGCCAGGTGAGAGGCCAGCCCGACAACGCTTGCAACATGCGTTTCAGTGGCGCTTCTCCGTCACGGACATCTTTCTGGTCCCATAATGGGTGGCGGCTGCGGACAATTGGAAGTTCGGAAAAGCCATAATTGGGTGCAGGAATTGAAGTTGCCCACTCTAGAGAATCCGCTTGCCAGGGGTTCGAATCAACCTTCTCACCTCGTTGCCGGCTGTAGAAGACGTTGATGACGAAAAGAAGCACGCCGATAGCTAATATGAATGAGCCAACGGTTGAAATTTGGTTGTAGATGTCCCAACCAATCTGCTCCTGATAGGTGTAAACGCGACGAGGCATGCCAAGCAGGCCCACAATGTGCATTGGAAAGAAGGTGACGTGAAACCCAATAAAGAAGAGCCAGAAGTTCCACTTGCCTAATCGCTCGTTGAGTAACCGTCCTGTGAAGAGTGGCATCCAGTAGTAGAGCGCGGCAAAGATTGGGAAGGTGACGCCACCGATCAAGACATAGTGAAAATGGGCCACCACGAAATAGGAATCATGCACTTGCCAGTTGAATGGCACAACACCCACCATGATGCCGCTAATCCCACCCAGAATAAAGGTCACCAGGAATCCAACGACAAAGTAAAAGGAGGTAGTCCAGACTGGACGTCCAAAAAAGATTGTGGTCACCCAGGCAAAAATCTGGATACCGGCTGGAACGCCGATCATAATGCTGGCAACCGAGAAGAAAGACATGGTAATTTGTGGGAGACCGGCGGTAAACATGTGATGTACCCACAGGGCAAAACTGAGGAAGCCTGTTGCAAGAAGGGCAATGACAACATAGCTATAGCCGACCAGCCGATGGCGTGCAAAGACCGGAACAATCATGGAGATCATGCCGGTTGCAGGGATGAATTGGATATATACTTCAGGGTGACCAAAGATCCAGAATAGATGCTGCCAAAGGATGGCGCTGCCGCCTGCGGCTGGATTAAAGAACTGCGTACCCATCTTGCGATCCAACTCTAGGAGCAGACTTGCAATCAGTAGGGTGGTGAATGCAAACAGGATGGCGACTGCCGTGATTAAATATGCCCATGCGATCACCGGCATACGGACGAGTGACATGCCTGGCGCACGCATACGAAGAATGGCAATGGTGATCTCAGCCCCAGCCGCGATCGCAGCAATTTCTGCTACGCCCAGACCTAACAGCCAAAAGTCTAAAGGGAGGCCGGGTGAGTATTCAGGGCCGCTCAGTGGTACATAGGCAAACCAGCCTGCATCGGGCACCGCACCAAAGATAAAACTTGAGTAAAAGAGAATCCCCCCCAAAATAAAGGTGAAAAAACTAAATTGCCCAAGCCGCGGAAATGGCATTTCTCGGTTGCCAAGAATAAAGGGTAAGAGGAAAATTGCAAAGCCTTCGAGCATTGGCACGGCAAACAGATACATCATTGTCGAGCCATGCATCGTAAATAACTCGTTATACCTTTGCGGGCTGAGAAAGGTGTTCTCTGGACGTATCAGTTGCATCCGCATGAGAAGCGCGGTGACGCCGCCGATCAGGAAAAAGGTAAATGCGGTACTCATGATGCGCCCACCTAACGCATCGTTTTGAAGCGCTTTGAACCATCCATAGAATCCAGGTGGATCCGCCCATATCTTCTCGAGACGTTCATTCAGGTCTTCGTCTGGGGAAATTGTGTGGGGGCGATCGCCAACCGGAACGGGTGTACTCGATGGATGCTCATCTGGATTTTTGGAGGATGGGCCTAGAGCTATGTCTTGCGTCATTCGATCTCCTAGGAAGATGACTACAGATTTTTAAGACTATTTAAGCGTTGCAAGATAGGCAAGGAGTGCTTGTAATTCAGGGCCGGTGAGTGGCGTCGGCGGCATGAATGCACCTGGTTTGATGTGCTGCGGGTCGGCGATCCACCCGCCCAGGTTGCCACGGTTGTTTGCTATTGTCGCGGCTGCTAAGGTGCGCCGGCTGGCAAGGTGGGTTAGGTCTGGGCCAAGGTCTCCCGTTGCGTTGGTGCCAGCAACTGCGTGGCAATTGATACAGGTGGATGACAGAAAGACTTGCTGGCCGCGCAGCGCAAGTGACTCACTGGGTTCACTCGCTGGTTGACGTTGCTCTGCCACCCAGCGTTCGAACTCTTCCGGCGGTTCTGCAACGATAATGAAACGCATCTTGGCATGTTGAATCCCACAAAACTCGGCACACTGACCGATGTACACGCCAGGCTGATCCGCCTGCAACCACAGTTCGTGGGTTTTACCCGGCACCATATCGAGTTTTCCCTGGAGTTCCGGCACCCAGAAGCTGTGAATTACATCCTCTGAACTTAAGAGGAAGC
This sequence comes from Anaerolineae bacterium, assembly GCA_038324715.1. Taxonomy (GTDB): domain Bacteria; phylum Chloroflexota; class Anaerolineae; order Caldilineales; family Caldilineaceae; genus QEUY01. The sequence continues at coordinate 6,287 of JBBQIG010000020.1, forward strand.
GAACCGGCTCTCCGGCAGGAATATGGATCTCATTGGCCGTTTCAATTTGCTGATATGGATAGCGAACTTCCCACCACCACTGCTGTGCCACCACATGAATGGTGAACTCTCTGGAAATGGACGGTGTTGAAATGGCATTTAGGGTGGAGACAGTAAAACCAAAGACAACAAACAGGATGATAGCGGGAGCAATAATTCCGGCAAAGAGGATAACACGTGAACCATTGCGCTGATTTTTCGCATTGTCGCCCGGCTTCCTGGGACGGAAGAGGGCAATGGCTAAATAGACCATCACTGCGATAAAGACAGCGCCTCCCAGAGCAAGCAGAAACCACCAAAGATCCGCAATGCGCGCTGCGCCAAACCCTTGAGGACTCAAGGTTGAGGGTGCATACGCTGCATCACCACAACCAGCAAGTAACAGCGCGATGGCGAGCATGATGGCTCTAACTGCACATTGCGTTGTTTCTTTTATATGACTTTTTGTGTGATCTTTCATGCCAGAGACCAGTAGCTCTTCGTATGTGTTGTTTAGGAGTTCACACCAATTGCTAGTACATCCTCTTTATCTCAGATAACCATAGGTCATGTAGATAACCGGCTGTATATGAAGCCGCACATGCGCTATGTATACATTTGGGTACATATGAAGATGAAGAGTTCACAAGTTGATTGACCTGGCTGATTGCGGGACGTTTGTTTTGCAATCAGGATAGGCAAGAACAGAGTCATCCAGCTTAAGCGTGACTCCTGCCAACCTAAAGATAATCTAATGGTTTTGAAGGCATGGTGGTGAATTGTGCCGGGTGAGGGTGGCCTTAAGAGGTGCTAGGGCAAATGAGAGGACTCATGATTAGGGGGGTAGTTCGATGTGGGTCAAGTGCGTTCTGTTCTGTTGCGCTACGGCTATTCCTGCTCCCCATCTGCGAGGAGTACGGCAATCCATTGTGTCTGTTGGAATTGACGACAGATAATGACAAGTAGAATTGTTAATGGCACACCTATGAAGGCCCCGGCTACGCCCCACAGCCAGCCCCAAAAGGTCACTGAGAGCAACACAGTAAGTGGCGTAGGCTTAAGAAATTTTCCCTGTAACATTGGATCAACAAAGGTGCCAAGAGTCGCACGGATAGCGATCAAAGCGACGAATGCAAACACCACTTGCTGCACCTGATCGAATTGGGCCAGGGGAATTAGGAGTGGGAGAAGCAGGGCAATGATGGAACCAAAGATGGGGATATAGCTGAGGAAGAAACTGAGCAAACCCCAAACAAAGGCAAATTCCAAACCAACCAGCCAAGCCGCTGTACTCACGGCAATCCCACTAATCAACCCGATAAGAGTTCGTACTACGATATAGCTTTGGAAATCATTACTAACTTGCCGGGCAATATCGAGCCAACGGTGCCCTTGATTTGCGGGTAGAATCTTCTGCACCCGATCTGCATAGTCATCGAATTCGAGCAGACTCAGTATGAGATAGCTGAAGATCAGCATGATGAGACCTGTTGCGCCAGCAATAAGTGGAACCACTTCAAGAAGTGTCTCTGGATCAAGAGTAATTGTGCTTTCTCCGTTTGCTTCTTCCACGTCTGAGCCATATCCTGGAATATCAATTCCATAGCTCTCAACTACACTGGCATAGTGGTTGAATTCCTCTGCATACACGGGTAGTCGTTCTACAACGGAGCGACCACTTGCCCAGAGAATGGCCCCCACAATTGCCAGGGCAGTAAGGAGAATGAGTATTGTAACCGCCGTGGCAAAGCCGCGGCGCATGTAATTTTGTAGGCGATTGTGTAGAGGAAAAAAGATTGCCACGAGAAAGAGGGCAAAAACCAACGGAAGCACAACACTATGTGCCGCTTTTAATGCAGCAATTACAACAATGATAACAACTGTCTTCTCGATCGTTACTCGCCGTTGTGGCGGTGGTGGCTCTTGGTTGATGGTTCCAGACTCAATCGTTTCTTCACTGTGCAGCATGAATCTCTTTATGTTCCTGTTCTGAAGATGGTGATTTTTTGGCTCCGGTCCACCGTCGCACCACCGGCGCAATCAGTTCTACTACCAGAACTCGCAAGGCGGCTGCCAAGGGAATGGCAACCACTGCGCCAAGTAACCCGCCGACAACGCTGCCCGCAAAGAATGCTAAAAGGCCCAGTAGTGGTGATATATCCGCCTGGCTGCTCATCACATTCGGAAAAATGATGTTGCCCTGAACCTGTTGCAGAATCAACATATAGATCAGGGTAAAAAGCCCTAACTGTGGTGATTGGAGGAAAGTTACCGCCACAATTACGACGGTGGAGATGAGTGTGCCAATAATGGGAAAAACCTCAATCGCGGCAGCAAAGACCGCTAACGGCAAGGGATAACTTACGCCCAGAAGGAGCAAGCCTATGTAGGTAAACAGACCAATGAAGAGACTGCTCAACGCTGTCCCACGCACCCAACCGCCCATGGCATTAGTCATATCGCCTAGTACTATTGCCGTTTGCTGGCGACGGTGCTCTGGAACAAGCGATAGAATAAACTTCTGAGCACCGGGTGCCACAATTAAAGCATAAAGCGAGATAAAGAGGATAAGCACTAGTTGAAGCAGTGCATCGCCAATGGTGACTGGCAACGAGATCAGCCAGGTACTCACACCACCAGGAAGGGAAGTTACTGCACCGATGATTGGATTGCTCCCCGACAAGGCCCGGCGGGTGAACCATTCCTGCGCTCGGTTGAGGAGCTCGGGGATTTGATCGGCAAAGATTTGAAACTGGTCAATAAAGGCAGGGAATGCCGTCCAACCGACAGCAACCAGGATGAGCAAGAGCACCAGATAAATGGAAATAATCGCTACCGTGCGCGGCAGCCAACGATCCAACCAACTAGTGATTGGCGAGAGGGCGGCAGCAATGGCAATGCCGAGGACTAGGATGCCCAATGGCTTGGCAAAGAGCTGTATTGCCCGCAGAAACCCAAATCCTAGAATTAGCGCAGTCGCAATTGCAAGTGCCAGCCACCACCAGGCAACGAGTGGTGCTACCGACAACCACGGGCTTTGAGGCTGTGATGCATTTGGCTGCTCAGTGGGCTGCTCAGTGGGTTGAACAGTTATGGTTTCGGCTTTATTTAGTTGTTGATCATCTGCCACGAATATATACTCCTTTCAAGGTCCGGGTCCAGGTTCGAGGAGCCGGAGCCTGGCTACAGGGTACGTTCCAGAAAGCCTTAGTCGCCAATTCCTGTGGGATCCATGGAGTAGCCAGCATCATTCCAATAGTTCTGCCACTCGTTGTCATAGCCCTCTGCATAGAGACGAGATTGTGCAAACGTAGGCACGTTAAAGCGCGGAGCCCGTTCGAGCAATGAGCGGTCAAGATCAGGGTTGAAGGTGAATTCATTGTTGACAACTGTAGAATCGAAGAGACTTAGCGGCACGGCAAGCAGGTCTCCGACCGTTCCTATAGCACCCAGCGTAATCAGCATATAGGTCACGCGCCCTTCACCGAGGGAGATAATCATGTCTTGGATATTGCCTCCGCCTACAGCCGGATCGATAATAGGATTGTTGAGCATGTTTGATGCACGGCGGAGACGATTTGCAGATTCTGCTGCATCAAAACCAACGTTGTACCCCTTTGTTTCCCAGAAGGTGCGTACATCGCTATCCCAGGCCGAATCATTTGGTTGAGGCCAGTCGTTGCTGACACCAGGGAACTGTTCCAGGTACTCTCCTGGAATGTTGAGTATAAAGTCTTCATCTTGGCCCCAACTGAAGGCACTGAGGGGCACCGGCATATCGGTGTCGCCAATGTCTAGGAAACCACCATATTCGATCAACACGTAGAGAACCTGACCAGTCTGCATATTAATTACTAGATCTTCAATTTCACCTGCGACTTCGCCATTGACACTTTCAAAGTCAGATCCCCTCAACGTAGAAGCTAGAGTTGAGTTCCCAATTGAACCCTCGATTCCAGCAAAAGCGGTGTCATTCACTATAATGGTATCAGTTACAACCCCTATAAGTTCCACCACAACTGTCGGTGTAGGTGTGGGTGCTATAGCTGTTACACCTACCTCTGCCACGACTACGCCTGTGGACGTTTCCGGCGTTAATTGTGTCGTATCGGTGATTATGTCGGATTCGGTGCTGGTACTAGAGTCAGTTGACTCCGTCACATCAGTTATTAACTCTGTGTCTGTGATGATCGTTGTGATTTGCTGCTCTTCAAGCACAACTGTGTCTGTCGTAATGATGGCATCTGTGGTGACTTCTGTCCCTGTAATTAAATTTGTAGAAGTAATCACGGTGACGTCGCCAGCCACCGCTTCTTCTTCTCCTTCTCTTTCTTCGGCCAGTTCCACGATGGATTCTGCGGGTGCTGTCACCACTTCTTCCTCTTCCGCAGTTGGAACTACAACCGCATTCCCCATTTCTGGGCTACTATCGCACGCGCCAAGCAAGAGAGTTAGCATAACGAACAAAGGTAAAATAATACCTGTCGCTCTACTTCGCTTGGTCATTCGTGTATTTCCATTTCTTTTTTATTTTCTTGCTTTTCTTGCCATACACAATTGCTCGGCTCCAACTTCTCCCCTCACCATTGCTATCCGCAAGATACCAACTTGGGCCGACTGGACAATAGTAGGCTACATACCAATCTCGAAGCGAGATGATGTTTCAAGCGGCTGAGGTTCAAGTATAGTGGAGTTTGAAGCTATTTGCTGCAAATTTTGCTATTAAGAAGCTCAAGTTTGTCTAAAGGTATGGATCTCCGGGGCAGTTGCTTCCACGCCAGGCCAATTTGAAGGTTGATCTTCGGTCGCGTGAGCAGAGGAGGCAATGACGTGTGCAGAGGGTTAATCTCATTTGTACGCAAGTTGCGTATTTTTAGGGGCGTGAAAACAGATAGAATGAGAGAATCGCTAGCGTAGCCGCACTCAAAGCTAACCCTCCCCACAATAGAAGTTGTTCAACTTCTTCAGGCAGTATGGCTGAATGCATAGACTTGACGATAGATGTGGTAACAAGCCCCACGACATATATCGCATCTATCGCCAGTAGGAAGAGTAGGAAGAATAAGAAGAGATTCATAGTTCTCGTCCACTAGAGTAGACGAAGAACCTATTGACTGGTTAAAGCTGTGCCAAAGTAAAGCTATAGTTTTCCTAAAGAAAACGAGTTTTTCTAGAACAAGTCCCCCTATTTGGTTAATAGGCCGCTTTTGTTTTTGCAGACGAGTCTTGTGTAGGCGGGACAGACGCTACATCGTCACAGACTTCCTGTGTCGCTTCATGTGTGGACGTTGTGTACTTAGCTTTTGGCAAGGTGAAAGCAACACGTGTCCCTTGCCCCGGTTGGCTTTCGACCCAAATCCGTTGTCCGTGTGCGGCAATAATTTCGTGGCAGATATTCAGCCCCAATCCCATTCCGCGTTTTTCTGGCGGACGCGAATCTGCGCCGCGATAGAATTGCTGAAAGAGATTGGGTAACTCATCTTTTTCAATGCCATCGCCACTGTCGGTCACGCAAACCTGAACTACATCGGACTGTTCTTCGGCTTCTACTGTGATGCCGCCACCGGGCGGGGTGAACTTGAGCGAATTGTCAAGGAGATTCGTTAGCACTTGAATCAGGCGATCCTCATCGACACATATCTCTGGTAAGTTGGCAGGCAGCGTGCAGATTAGCCTGATGCCTAGTTGTGCCGCGGCACGCTCAAAATTCGATATACTCGCATGAATCACATGGGGTAGAGCTACTTTGCTTCTGTTCAGCGTGAGCGGATAAACAACCTGTTTATCGAAACGCTGCAAGGTGCCGAGCAATCGTTCCAAACGAGCTAGCTCCTCGTCAATGCCAGTCAACAAGTCATTCCGCATCTCTGTGTCATCTAGTGTGCTATCTGTTGTGCTCTCCAGGATCGTTTCCACAGCCGCACGCATCCCCGTTAATGGACGCGCCAGTTCATGTACAATGGCAGCCAATTGACGTTGGCGTATAATCTCTGCCTCGTTTATGCGCGAGGCCATTTGATTGAAGCTGTGCGCTAATACGCCAATCTCATCCTGTCTTTTAATGGCAACACGCGATTGATATTCACCTGTGGCAATCTCACGGATCGCTTTCGTTAACTGGTGGAGTGGCCCCGTGATCGTCGTGGCGAGTGCTAGCCCGATCCCCAAAGCCAAGAGCGCGGTTAAACCAACACCCCCCAGTACAAGTTGGCGCAACTCAGCGAACTGAGCGCTCACATCGTCCATGGCATAGCTCAGACGTAGCACGCCGCGGGTGACACCTTGATTACGTACTGGCAGCGCTATGTAGGCAACTTCAGAGGCAACACCAGGGCCGGTTCCGCGTGCAGATACTCCTTGCAGAACCTGTTCCATCATTGGGAAACTGTCTTGCGTGCCAATCAATTCCTGGTCTTCCAAGCGCGTTGAGGCGAGTATTGTTCCTGCTTGAGAAAGTAACATGACGCGAGCGTCCGTGTAGGGCGCGACCCCAGCTAAAAATTGTTGGGCAGCCTGCGCGTTTTCCATCAATTCTGGTGTCGTCTGCACCTGGTTGTTAAGGAGTTCGGCCTGCTGGGTAAGCTGCTGCAACATTTTTTGGGTAAAAAGCTCTTCAAGCGAATAGAGCAAATATAAACTGAGAAGTGGCATCATAAGAAGAATGGGCAGGATATTCGCAATTGCGAGCTTCGTGCGCAGACTCCTCATCCTCATCTTTACCCTCATCTCAGCTATACCCCATTGACGAACTTGTAACCTACCCCGCGCACAGTTTGGATGTAGCGAGTGCAGCACGGCTCTTGCTCAATCTGCTTGCGCAGCCAGCTCACATGGACATATAGCACTTGTACGGCTCCCGCAAATTCTTCTCCCCAAACGGCATCGAGTAAGTAATTTATGGAAAGCACATTGCCAGCATTCGCCATCAGCAGGCGCAGTAATTCAAACTGTTTTGGGGGAAGTTCAACGAGTTTGCCCTGCACGCGTACTTCATGTTGTTGAGCATCTAGTGAAACATCGCCCACCACTAACAATTCATTGGCTGCAAAGACAGGCCCGTGTACCAGGCGGCGCAAGACAACGCGGATGCGTGCGATTAGTTCACGCATCCGAAATGGCTTCGTAACATAATCTTCTGCACCTAGTTCAAGCCCGACGACAATATCTGTCTCCTGGCTGCGCCCAGAGAGAAAGATAACCGGCGTGTCCAATTCACGTTGAAATATGCGCGCGAGATCAAGCCCATTCTGGTCTGGTAGACCAATATCGAGCAGGATTAGGTTTGGCGGATCAGCACGCGCAATTGACAAAGCTCTGCTGCCGTCTTCTGCGGTTAAGATCTGATACCCTTCACTTTCGAGCCGATACTTTAGGCTGCGGCGGAGTAGAGCATCATCATCGATGAGTAGGATTTTAGTTATCATTGTTTTTTTACTTTGCTATTAGATTGCCATTACACTTTGCCACTGCGAAGTGAGGTAACAACTATTGATTGTTTTATTTCTGATGATCGTTGTTGGTTCCTTGTGCTTACTTTTAGAGTAGGTGGAAGCGTGGACTCCTACTGTAGGCGTTGTAACTTACCGATCTGGACTTAGGTTACATGTTTAGATACATATTGAAACTTTTCATCAGAAACAACTTTAGGGAGAAATGTGTGTGAATCAAGCATTAAGCAGTTTAACTATACTTATTAGCTTTGCTATCATTGTGATTGCTTCAGACCGAATTGGTCGTTTGTTAGCAAAGATTAAGCTGCCAATGATTAGTGGCTTTCTTGTGGTTGGTATTCTTGCGGGGCCTTATGTACTGGGCCTAGTTCCGGCGGGGGCAGTTGAGAATCTGGGCTTTCTCGATGATATCTCACTAGCGGTAATTGCCTTTGCTGCTGGCAGTGAGCTTCATCTGCAAGAGTTGCGCGGCAGGCTCAAGAGCATCACTTGGGTGACCCTTAGCAACAGCATCATCATTCCCATCTTCGGGGGCTTCGCCACCTTTCTGTTGGCGGATCTGATCCCATTCATGCAGCCCCTTTCTACTACGGGTCGAGTGGCAATTTCCATACTTGCCGGAGCGATTCTTGTCGCTCGTTCACCCTCTTCCGCCATTGCCGTTGTGAATGAATTGCGTGCTCGCGGACCCTTTACCCAGACTGTGCTGGGTGTCACGATGCTTACCGATGTCGTGATCATTATCCTATTTGCGATTGCCGCTTCTGTCGCCCATGCGCTCCTAAATAACCAAGGTCTTCAATTTGGTTTTATCTTGATCTTAGCTGGAGAATTGCTGCTCTCTTTTGCAATCGGATATGGACTTGGTAAGCTTTTGCACCTTGTTCTGGCGCTTCACGTGAACAACATGATCAAGGCAAGCATCATTGTGTTTGCTGGATATATCATCTTTCCCCTGGCGGCACTGACTCGACAAATGAGCCATGACTACCTTCCGTTTGGGGTTGCCTTGGAACCTCTCTTAATCTGTCTGATTGGGAGCTTTGTTGTAACCAACTATAGTTCTTATCGGTCGGAATTTCTACAGATACTGCACGACGTTGGGCCACCAATCTATGTTATCTTTTTTACATTGACTGGCGCTGGATTGCGCTTGGATATTTTTATGGAGGTTTGGGCGGTTGCTCTAACCCTCTTTCTGGTACGCATCGTTGCGATTTTTATCTCGTCCTATGCGGGTGGGTGGTTGGCGAACGATCCTGCTCTGCATAACCGGCTCAGTTGGATGACCTATGTGACCCAAGCTGGTGTGGCGTTAGGTTTAGCCAAGGAAGTAGGTGCCGAGTTTCCAGGATGGGGAGAGGGCTTTGCTACGATGATGATTTCAAGCATTGTCGTCAGCCAACTGGTGGGGCCACCTCTCTTCAAATGGGCTATCCAACGTGTTGGTGAGGCGCACATGCGGGGGCCGAGCCACGAATTTGACGGCAAACGCGATGCGATCATTTTCGGCCTGGAGGGGCAGTCTGTTGCTTTGGCTCGTGTGCTAGCCACCAATGGGTGGAGCACCAAAGTTGCCTCTTTGCACGTCGACAATGTCGAGGAGATTAATTCGACAGACGTTGATATACACCCTATTCCTGGTTTGACGGTGGAAGCACTGCATCAACTTGACCTAGAACATGCTGATGCGGTGGTTGCCATGCTTTCCAACGATGAAAACTATCAACTCTGTGAGATGGCCTATGAGCATTTTGGCATCAAACGTCTTATTGTGCGCCAAACTGAGCGCGAAGAGAGCGATCGCTTTGCCCAGTTTGATGCAGTTGTCTTTGAACCAACCACGGCTCTCGTGAGTCTACTTGACCATTTCGTTCGCGTGCCAACTGCCACGGCGCTGCTGCTTGATCGAGAGAAAGATCAGCGTGTGGCTGATTTCCAAGTCTGCAATCCGAATCTGGATGGTTTGGCAATCCGCGACCTGCGGCTGCCCTTGGATGTGTTGATTGTTTCTGTGCACCGCAATGGGACACATGTGGTGTCGCATGGGTATACACAACTTGAAAATGAGGATTGGGTCACTGTAGTGGGTACACCCGAGGGCTTGGAGCGGGTGGCATTGCAATTTGAGGGATAAGGTCTCGCTGTAGCTTGCGCTGAAGATATTTGCGATTTTTCTGTTTGAGGGTGAATTGGGAGGAGCAGGACAGTAAAGCAATGGAAAGAGTTCGTATTCTAGTCAAGATTACAACTGCTCATATCTTGCGTTCTGCCAGCTACACCGTGACGCTCGGTGTTCGTTGGGTGCAACTGTCACTGTGGCTAGCGTCACAATTTGAAAGGTCTGGTGTGTGCCATCATGTTTGCCAATATGCTTTTCGACAATTGGAGTGGGCTAATGCGCACACTCATTATCAGTATCCTCGCCTATAGCGCGCTGGTGTTCTTGTTGCGCATTTCTGGCAAGCGCACGCTCTCGAAAATGAATGCTTTTGATCTTATTGTTACCGTGGCACTTGGTTCAACGCTGGCTACGATCCTACTTAGCGAAGATGTTGCCCTAGCCGAAGGAGTTTTGGCTCTTGCATTATTAATTGGTTTCCAGTTTGTAATCACATGGCTTAGTGTCCGTTCCTCTTGGTTCGGCTCTCTTTTAAAGAGTGAACCTACTCTTCTTTTTTATCGGGGAGAGTTCTTGCGAGATGCTATGAAACGTGAACGTGTGACACAACAGGAAGTTGAGGCCGCAGTGCGCCTGGAGGGGATCGCTGCTATAGAGAGTGTCGAGGCAGTGGTACTGGAGACGGAAAGTAGCTTCAGTGTGCTTAAGAAAGGGTCAGGGGAATCCTCTTCAAGCCTGCGTAGACTAGAACTACCCAAAAGTCTTCCTAATACATGAATAACTCTCTGAAAGGAGCTTTAGACCTGGACGGCACTGCTTGAATCCTTTTCGTTCAACTGGGAGCAAACTGTTGTTGACTTGATTCGAGTCGCCATTGCTTTCCTTTTGGCGCTCCCGATTGGTTGGGATCGAAGTCAAGCTGCTCGTCGTCATGGTCTTCGTACATTTCCAATTGTTGCCATTGCCAGTTGTGGGTACATCCTTGTTGCCAAGCAAATGCCAGGTGCCAGCGCCGAATCAATGACACGTGCTCTCCAGGGGATATTGGGTGGAATTGGCTTTGTGGGAGGTGGTACCATTCTCAAGGAGCGTGGCAGTGTTTATGGTCTAGCCACAGCCGCCAGCCTCTGGAAAGTAGGTGCGATCGGGGCGTCTGTTGCCTTTGAACGCGAGGAGATCGCCGTTGTTTTAAGTCTGATTAACTTTGCCCTGTTGCGTTTTCTCACACCTGTGGCTCCAAATGATGATTACCGAGATTCTAAGGAAGCGGAGTCAAGTGATGAGGCCTGAGAGCCGACTCTCCCTAGCGAAGGAGGGCAAGGATTCCGATTCAGATGCTCAGAAGCAGGAGGATGGCCCCTGGAAAGTCGAGGCTCATCGTGCCTCTTTGTTACTGATAGCTTTGTTGCTGATAGCTAACTGAAGCAGTGTTTGTTGAAGGTGTCGCGCCACTCGCTGGCGATCGGCTTGGTTTGTAATTTGCTTGGCGTCTTCACCGATCAATTCGGCATGATGAATAAGCACCTGACGATCTTCTTGGTGGTACAAGTGGGGCGCAAGCCCTGCAATTGTCTCCAAAAGGCTCACCACTACATCAGGATTGTTAGCGCCGAAGATGCGGATTTGGTCATACGCAATTGCGGCTAACTCCTCAAATCGGTAGGGATAGGCTATGACGCGGAGAGTGCCACCCTCGTCATAGCGCAGCGCGGAAGGTATGGAACGCGTGACCACGCTACGTAATGACGCGCCCAGCCAGTCAATACAAGATAGCGCCGTAAAGGGTTCGTTGATGCCTGGTGACAATGCACGCAGTGCAATTTCCACCAGTTGCTGCATAGGATAGCTCACGTCCTGATGCGGTGTGCGATTGGGGCCAAAGCCGAAACTAGCCGCTAATTGCTGTTGCATCTCTTCGTCGATTCGTTCTGTGGGCATTGCCCGCAGCACCAGCGAATCTACCGTTGCAAAATCTCCTGTTCGCTTCACAATTTGCACAAGCAGGTCATTCTCGATTGCAGTCTTCATCAGGTGCGTGTCGTCAATGCGCTGGATATACCCATTGGCAGGGGCGAGAATCCTACAAGCCTTTTCCCAGTCGAGGCTGTTGTAAAACTCTTCTGCGTCTTTGTCACCATTTTCTTCACCATGTCCGATGCGTTCAGGGAAGACTTTAGGCAGCAAGTGCTGAAATTCGCGACCGACTTCAGCAATCAAGTGCTCCGCCTGGATGCCTTGGGAGACATGATCGATAAAATATATTAGAACTGCTAGTGAGGCAATCGCCATGCCTACCCCGATGGTGACGGAAAGATCGGGAACAAAAGTCGATTCTTCCACACTGCGCACAGTTCGCAGTACCAATAGGCAGTAGATAAAAGTTGCAATAAAAGTGCCTAGTGTAATCTGATTCCCACGGTCCGAGGTGAAGTTGCGTAGGATGCGTGGTCCAAATTGGGAAGACATCATGGCAAGGGCAGTTATGGTGATTGAGAAGACAATCGAGACAACCGTCATCACTGAACCGGCGATGGTGGAGAGCACGCTGCGCGCACCTGTTGCGCTGCCAGAAAAGAGCCAGCCCATCTCATCCACGAAATAATCATCCCACTGCTGGTCGAGGCTTACAGTACCTAGCGCAGCAGCCGCTGCCAATATT
>JBBQIG010000021.1:0-18522 GCA_038324715.1 Anaerolineae bacterium
CTTGTGGCAAAGACATCAATGATTGTGCGTGAGACCCGCCGCAAATTTGCCGTGCGTGTGAAAAACCGCTGTTCGATGTGCGGTCGCGCACGTGGCTATATGCGCCGCTTCGGTCTCTGCCGCATTTGCTTCCGACAAGAGGCGCTCAAGGGCAATCTGCCCGGTGTCGTTAAGTCGAGCTGGTAAGTTTGCGGCGTTGGTAGCATCTGTCGTGTGAGTACCGTTGTAAACAAGTTTGTAAACAAGTACTGTTGTAAGTGATAAGTTGTAACTAAATCGAAGTTTGTACATTAATGACCTGGTTTGTCTTAGAAGTGGCTTGAACGCTACGACGAATGGGAAATTGGGCCGGCAATGGTTACTGACTACAAAGTTCTGCAATCTCTGCCGTTAAGGGGTTGGGTATTCTCCTTTATGAGGGGAAATCTGGTTCCGGGTGCAGCTCATGCTGACCAGGCTTTTACTGAACTGCATTGCGGGAGCTTGCAAGAGTGACCAAGGAGCACATGAATGAACACTGATCCGATTGCCGATATGCTGACGCGTATTCGGAACTCTAGTATGGTGAACCACAAGCAGGTGGCAATGCCTTCTTCTAAAATTAAGGTAGGAATTGCCCAGATTTTGAAGGCTGAAGGTTTCATCGATAATTTCAATGTGACTGATGAGACGCCACAACCGAATTTGATTCTACGCCTGAAATACACTGGGCGCGGTGATGCCGTAATTACCGGTCTCTCTCGCATCAGCAAACCAGGCAAGCGTGTCTACACAAGTCACAAAGACATCCCGTGGGTGCGTGCTGGTTTGGGTATCAGCATTGTCTCTACACCCAAGGGGCTGATGACAGGCCGCGAGGCTCGCCAAGCCAAACTGGGTGGTGAGATTCTCTGCACCGTCTGGTAAGCTTGTTGGCCTTTATCAGAATTGCTTGAACCGCGCAAGCTTGAAGCGCAAGAGGAGGTTATTATGTCACGGATTGGACGCAGTCCAGTACCGATTCCAACGAATGTTACGTTGAAGGTTGAGAAGGGCAACAAGATAGTTGTCACCGGCCCAAAGGGTACGCTAGAGCAAGATATTCATCCTGCGCTAGCAATTACTCAAGAAGACAGTCAGATTGTGGTGACACGTCCGACTGACAGCCGTGACCACCGTTCTCAACATGGGCTTGCTCGTTCGTTAATTGCCAACATGGTCACCGGCGTGACGACTGGTTTTACTCGCCGCCTGGAGATTCATGGGGTTGGTTATCGTGCGGAAAAGCAAGGCAACAACTTGGTGTTGCTCGTGGGCAAGAGTCATCCTGTGGTGATTCCCCCCGACGGCAAAGGGTTGTCGTTTGAAGTAGATCGAGATGGCCGCGGCTTTGTCATTAGTGGTATTGACAAATGCGAGGTTGGTCAGATGGCCGCTGTCGTTCGCAAGGAACGCCCGCCAGAGCCTTATCAAGGCAAAGGCATTCGCTATGCAGGCGAAACGGTGAAGATCAAGGCGGGCAAGAGTGGTAAGGGCGGCAAGGGCCGTTAAGCATAGAGGAATATTGAAATGGCTAAGGAAACTCGCCTTCAATCTCGCCGCCGCCGCCATGTGCGGGTGCGCCGCAAGATTACAGGTACACAGGAACGACCTCGTTTGAGCGTCTACCGCAGTCTGCGTCACATTTATGCGCAAGTAATTGACGATGTGAATGGGCGTACACTTGTATCGGCTTCAACCTTGGATACACAAGCACGCGACGACATCAGTCAGCTTGATGTACACGACCAAGCAAAGGCTGTGGGCCGCATTGTTGCAGAACGAGCAAAGGCCCAGGGCATTGAGAATGTAGTCTTTGACCGCGGTGGCTATCCCTATCATGGCCGTATTCAGGCTGTGGCAGAGGGTAGTCGCGAAGCTGGTCTGGTCTTCTGATCACGATTTTGGCATGAGTTGGGAGAGAAACAATGGCACGTGGAGAAAAACGAGAAAAGCGCCGTGGCGACCGGGAACGCGATGAGCGCGAAGAGCTAGATGAGCGCGTTGTCCACATTGCCCGCACGGCCAAAGTTGTGCAGGGTGGCCGCCGCTTCGCCTTCCGGGCGGTAGTGGTAGTGGGTGACCAAAAGGGACGCGTTGGCGTCGGCATTGGTAAGGCACGTGAAGTGCCCGATGCCATTCGTAAGGCTTCAGACCGCGCACGTAAGGCGATGGTGGTGATCCCTCTGTTGGGTACAACCATTCCTCACCAGGTGCAGGCTGACTTTGGTGCAGGCAAGGTAATGCTTAAGCCCGCAAGCCCAGGTACTGGCGTTATTGCGGGTGGTGGTGTGCGCGCTGTCGTGGAAGCCGCCGGCGTTAAAGATGTTCTGAGCAAGTCTCTTGGCAGTGGTAACATTTTGAATGTGGTGCAAGCTGCGTTCAAGGCGCTGCAAGAACTGCAAGATTATCGCAAGGAAGCCCAACGTCGTGGCGTTGAACCACGTCGATTGGCACCTTTCTGGCACCGGGAGGAATTACATGGATAGTAGCGAAAGCACCAAGACCATCCAAGTGACATTGGTGCGCAGCCCAATCGGCTATGAAAAGTCTCAAAAGGCTACTGTCAAGGCTTTGGGTCTACGCAAGATGCATCAGACTGTTGAGAAGACCGACACACCCATGGTGCGCGGCATGATCAACAAGGTGCGACACTTGGTGACTGTGATCGAGTAATCGGTTGCACTGGTTGCAAGATAGAAGGGAAGATCGGCCCTGTTGGACATCCTGAATTGGTTGCTCCTATCCGCAGGGTCGGTCGTCCATTGTTTTTGGCTGTCAGAGCCGCTTAGTGTACAAAGCACTTCTGCCCCTGGCAACAAACAAGAGTTTTAAGGGAAATACGACTATGAAATTACATGACCTGCGCCCCTCTGAAGGTGCTACAAAAAAGCGCAAGCGAGTAGGTCGTGGTACTGGCTCTGGTAAAGGCAAAACCAGTACCCGTGGCACGAAAGGGCAAAACTCCCGCGCTGGTGGTGGCGTTCGCTTAACCTTTGAAGGCGGTCAGTTGCCTATTGTTAAGCGCCTGCCAAAGTTGCGTGGTTTTAACAACCGCTTCAAGGTTCATTACCAGGCAATTAATCTGGATACGCTGGAACGGCTTTTCGAGGCCGATGCCCCTGTTTCTCCAGATAGCCTTGCCGCAGTCGGTTTGCTGGATGCGTCTGACCCCATTGTTATCTTGGGGCGAGGCGAAATTACCAAGCCGTTGCAAGTGAAGGTTCACCGTGTGAGCGAAAGTGCACGCACTGCGATTGAAGCTGCTGGTGGCTCCATCGAAATTTTGCCGTGGATAGTCAACAAGCGCCTGCCCCGCTCATAAGGGTGGGCGTAGCCGGTTGCAAAGACTGGCCTGCACCTGTCGAGGGAGATAATCGCTATGCTTGATGCAATTCGTAATGCGTTCCGTTTACCAGATCTACGGCATAAACTGCTGGTGACGATAGGCATTCTCGTGCTATACCGTTTTGCCGCGCATATTCCATTGCCTGGTGTGAACCGTGTGGCGCTGGAATCGCTCTTTCGCGGAACAGACACAAACATGCTGCTGAGTTTGCTGAATTTTTTCAGCGGTGGCGGCTTGGCACAAATGGGAATTATGGCCCTTGGGGTCTATCCCTATATTACTGCCTCCATTATTATGCAACTCCTGACGCCGATTGTGCCGGCATTGGAGGAGTTGAGTAAAGAAGGGGAACAAGGGCGGCATAAGATTAACCAGTATACCTACTGGCTAACCGTGCCGCTGGCAGTGCTTCAGGCTATCGCTCAGGCAACGTTGTTGAGTCGCCAGGTCGGTGCTGGATTAGTTGTATTGCCAGACTGGGGCTTTACAGGAGATAACTTGCTGCCTTCACTTACCATTATGGTGGGTATGACAGCAGGAACAATGTTTGCTGTATGGCTAGGCCAGTTGCTTACGGAACAAGGTATTGGCAATGGTGTTTCGCTGATTATCTTTGCCGGTATTCTTTCATCTGTACCTTATCAGATTCGCCTCTTGTGGCAACAGCCGATCTTGCTGGTGGTCTTTATTGTGATCACGATTGCTACTGTGGCGTTGATTGTTTGGGTGCAGGAGGGGCAGCGGCGTATTCCTGTGCAGTATGGCAAGCGGGTACGCACCATGCGGGGTAATCGCATGATGATGGTGGGTGGTCAAAGCACCTATATTCCGCTGCGTGTGAACACAGCGGGTATGATCCCGTTGATCTTTGCCCAGAGCTTGCTGATTCTGCCCAGTACAGTTGCTACCTACTTTGTTGCCTCACCGGGCTGGGTAGGTGGTGTGGCAAACTGGTTCTACAATGCTTTCAATCCGACGAACTTCTTGTATTGGCTGCTCTACTTTATGTTTACCGTAGCCTTTACCTATTTCTACACGGATGTAATGTTCCGCCAGCAAAATCTGCCGGAAACGTTGCAGAAGCAGGGTGGCTTTGTGCCAGGCATTCGGCCAGGTCCACGCACCGAAACTTACCTCAACGGCGTGTTGCAGCGCATTACGATGGTAGGGGCGCTCTTCCTCGGCTTCATTGCGATTACGCCTTATCTAGTGGGTATCCTGGTAGATGGGCTGTTTGGTGGAGCAGGGGTCATGAGCAATTATCAATCCTTGATTATTAGTAGCGCTGGATTGTTGATTGTTGTGGGTGTGGTGTTGGACACTATGAAACAGATCGAGGCGCAGTTGCTAATGCGCAATTATGAAGGCTTCATCCGTTAACCATCAGTGGGTTGGCATCTTGCCGAAGAACGTTCTGCCCGTCTGACCAATCGTAGGGCGGTTGGCTGGACGGGTGGGAAATGTGGCGATCGGTAGCGGACAGTGCAGCCGGTAGGCGCGGCAGGTGCCAGACCGCTCTTGCAGTGGGAGAGCAAAATGACGCAAGCACGGCGCACGTTTCTGGTCATGCTTGGCGTGCCAGGGGCAGGCAAAGGCACTCAGGCACGTCTATTGGAAGAAAAGCTGGGGATTCCTCAGATTTCTACTGGGGATCTCTTTCGCTATAACTTAAAGAATCAGACTGAGTTGGGTGTTCTTGCAAAGAGCTTTATGGATAAGGGTGCGTTAGTGCCTGATGAAGTGACGATCCGTATGGTGCAAGACCGCTTGCTGCGGGATGATTGTAAAAACGGTGCCATCTTCGATGGTTTTCCACGCAATCTGGCCCAAGCTGTGGCACTCGACAAGTTGCTTGCCGGTGATGGTGGATTGCGCCGGGTTATCCTGTTTAACTTGGATGACGAGGATGCCATGCGGCGGGTCACCGGACGTCGCACTTGCCGTGTCTGTGGCACTGTCTATCACGTTGACTTTAATCCGCCTAAGGTGGAGGGAAAGTGTGACTTAGATGGTGGCGATCTAGAGCAGCGAGAGGATGATAAGCCGGAGACGGTGCTTCATCGCCTCTATGTCTATTACAAGCAGACATCGCCGTTGGTAGGGTACTACTTTGCCAAAGAATTGCTGGTTGAAGTAGATGCGACTGAGCCAATTGACTTGGTGCAAGAGCGGCTGTTGGCATTGCTGCAATCTGAGCCAGTTGCTGAGTAGGCTGATTGAGTAAGATGATCAGGTAAGCGAAGAAAGCAAGTTGAGAAGGAATGGGTAGGAGTCCCTTGCGCGACATGTTTCAACGAGGACAGCAGCGTTTTCTGCGTCGACAGCTAGCCCCACAGGCGCGAAATCAGCCTGTGTTAAAAAGCCCGCGTGAGATTCAGATCATGCGTGAGGCTGGACGAATTGTGGCGCGTGCGCATGTTGCTATGCGTGAGGCTGTGCAGCCGGGGGTAAGTACCTGGGAACTTGATCAGATTGCGCTGGAAGTTATGCAGAAATACAACGCAGTCTCTTCATTCCTCAACTACCGTGGCTATCCAGCTCATATCTGCGCCAGTGTCAATGAAGAGCTTGTGCACGGCATTCCAAGCAAAGAGCGAGTGTTGCGGTCTGGGGACATCATCAGCATCGACATCGGCGTGCGTTATCGTGGTTTTATCGGCGATAGTGCGTGGTCTTATGCGGTGGGGGAGATTGACGAGAAGGCAGCAAAGCTTATGCGGGTGACAGAGGAGAGCCTCTATGCTGGCATTAAGCAGATGGTGGTCGGGAACCGCATTGTAGACGCAAGTCGTGCAGTGCAACAGGTGGTTGAAGCCGCTGGGCTGCATGTGGTGCGCGAATATACAGGGCATGGTGTGGGCCGGCAGATGCATGAGCCGCCCCAGGTGCTTAACTATGTGGGGAATGACCCGGATGGTAACTTGGTACTGGAACCGGGGCTTGTGGTAGCGATTGAGCCAATGGTGCAAATTGGTACCTGGCAGACACGTACCTTGCCTGATGAGTGGACTGTGATTAGCAAAGATCATAGCATGTCGGCTCACTTTGAGCATACAGTTGCTGTCACGCACAATGGCCCCGAAATTTTGACTTTACCTTGAGGTTGTGATAACCTGGCTAAGTTGCGCCAGGACGAATTAGGAAGGATTTGTTGTTATGAAAGTTAGACCTTCTGTAAAGCGCATGTGTGAAAATTGTAAGGTGGTGCGGCGGCGCGGCGTGGTATATGTGCTGTGCACTAATCCAAAGCATAAGCAACGCCAAGGCTAGGCTGTAGGCATAGATAAGGGGTATCATAGTGGCACGTATCGCAGGCGTTGATATTCCGCGTGATAAGCGGGTAGAGATTGCACTGACCTATATCTATGGGATCGGTCGCATCACAAGTCAGAAGATTCTTGAAGCAACACAGATCGACAATAGTATCCGGGTTCGTGATCTGGATGAGAGTCAGATGACACGGCTCCGTGAGTATATCGACCGCAATTATCAGGTCGAAGGTGACTTACGGCGCGAGGTGAATATGAACATCAAGCGGCTGATGGAAATCGGCTGCTATCGGGGGCTGCGTCATCGACGCAACCTGCCAGTTCGTGGGCAGCGTACGCGCACCAATGCCCGCACCCGTCGTGGCACTC
Organism: Anaerolineae bacterium; assembly: GCA_038324715.1. GTDB lineage: Bacteria > Chloroflexota > Anaerolineae > Caldilineales > Caldilineaceae > QEUY01. The sequence goes on from JBBQIG010000021.1 coordinate 7,006, forward strand.
GCCGCACGGTGGCAGGGAAGAAGAAGGCTCGCAAGTAAAATAAGTGAGTCGGTATGGAAATGCTTACGAGTGCTCCATGCCGGCTCATTTAGTGTCGCCCCCATAATGAGGTGTAGTCCCACCAGCGAAATATCGATACCTAGGTATCAGTACTTACAGGCCGGTGGAGTACCATCCCATTGATTGGTAACGCTCTCAACATGATAATCTTAATCAGAGTTTCATGCTGTGTAGCTTTAGCTGTATACAAGAGATATTAAAGAGAAGGCCGTTGATGGCCGACACGCTGGGGAGTCGCTTGGCGTGGATTGTATTAAAGTAAAATGAGGAGGGACTGTGGCTCGACCGCAAACACGTCGTCGCGATCGCCGGACAACTCGACGCGAACGCAAAAATGTACCGCACGGGCAAGCGCATATTCATGCGTCTTTCAATAACACCATTATAACCATTACTGACACACAAGGCAATACGCTTTGTTGGGCGAGTAGCGGTAGCAGTGGCTTTAAGGGTAGCCGCAAGTCTACACCTTTTGCCGCTCAGTTGGCTGCACAAAGCGCAGCGAGTGCTGCACGCAGCGAGTTTAGCGTGCGGGAAGTTGACGTCTTTGTGAAGGGGCCTGGCCCAGGCCGCGAAAGTTCAATTCGCTCGCTCCAGGCTGGTGGTTTGACTGTGACATCGATTACCGATATTACACCATTGCCCCACAACGGTTGTCGCCCGCCTAAGAAGCGCCGCGTCTAAACGAAGGTCGATAGCCATCGACTAATCTATAGGCGCAATGGCGAAACACGCACAAGCGCGAGCAGGTAGTCATGCAGATGACTGCCTGCTCTTACAGCATTGGGTCTCTATATAAGCTGGCCTAATGTGTATATATGAGCCACGCACTGACCGGCAAGCCTACAGGGTCGGCGTGTGTTTACAGTAGGGAGGGGCGCTCTTGTTAAATATGGTTTTACCAAAAATTGAAGTAGGGGCCAGTTCTCGAAACTACGGTCATTTTATTATTAGCCCTCTAGAGAGTGGCTACGGGATTACGCTTGGTAATGCCCTGCGTCGCGTCCTGTTGTCCACGCTTCCTGGTGCTGCTGTGACCTCCATTCGTTTGAATGGAATTCATCATGAGTTTACGGCGATTCCGCATGTGCGGGAAGATATGACCCGGCTCATTTTGAATATCAAGCAGGTGCGGCTGATTAGCCGTAGCGAGGACCCTGTGCATATCTATGTTGAGATTAAGCATGAAGGGCCAGTCACCGCTGGTGACTTGATTTGTCCGCCAGAGGTGGAAGTTGTGAATCCGGATCAGTATTTGCTGACAGCGGATTCCAATGATGTAGATTTAGATATTGAAATGGTGGTCAATGCAGGTCGTGGTTATAGCCCTGCCGAGGAGCGCACCCGATTGCCATTGGGTGAGATTCCTGTGGACGCCATTTTTAGCCCAGTCAAGAAGGCTGCCTATCGAGTGGAACGTACTCGTATTGGTCAGCAGACTGACTATGACCGGCTGAATTTAGAAATTTGGACTGATGGCTCAATTTCTCCAGAGGATGCACTGCGTTCTTCTGCGGAGATTTTGGTGCAGCACTTAACTCTATTGGCAGGGGCGAAGGTTGTCGAGGTGGAAGAAGTTGTCGAGGAAGAAGAAGGCATTCCCACCCGCATCTATGACGCTCCGATTGAGGAGTTGGAATTGACTGTGCGTGCATATAACTGTCTCAAACGAGCCGGTATTACCAAGGTCGGTGAGATCTTGCGCCGCATGGAAAAGGGCGAAGACGAAATGCTCGCCATCCGCAACTTTGGTAAGAAGTCGCTGGATGAGCTTGTAGATAAACTGCGCGAAAAGAACTACTTGAATGTGCCAGGGGTTGACCTGACCACTTTCTTCGCTGGTAGTAGTTCGAGCAGTGAAAATGATGATGAAGAGGCCGATGATTTGGCCGAAGACGAGCAGGACGAAGTTAACGCCTAAGGACGCTTAAAAAAATTGCGCTCTGCCTGATTTGCGACGCTGGAAGATTCTAGCCTAAACAGGATGAAGGCGTCGCAAAAGCGGAACGATTTAGTTAGCAGGAATGGGTTATCATGCGACATCGAATTGCAGGACGTATTTTAAGCCGCGATGCCGGCCATCGTAAGGCACTCTTCCGTAATCTTATTCGGGAGTTGTATCTTCACGGACGCATTATTACGACCGATGCGAAAGCCCGTGCCATCCGCGCAGATGCGGAAAAGCTGATTACCAAGGCCAAGCAGGGTCTGGTTGAGGGTGGTGCGCGCGTTCATGCACAACGGCAGTTGGTCTCTTATCTAAATGATAAGACCATTGTCAAGAAGGTCTTTGATGAGATTGCACCACGTTATACCACCCGCAATGGTGGTTACACGCGCCTCATCAAGATTGGAAAGCGCCATGGCGATGCGGCTGAAATGACGATCATCGAACTGGTGGAAAGCGAGCAAGCCGAGGCTTCCTAAGCCCCGGTTTGTCTAAGCCCCGGTTTGTTGGTGCAAGGTGGATGACCAAGCACTGTCCTTGCTGAAGGTTTGTGGTGTGGTGGCTTATGATGGCACCGATTATCATGGCTTTCAGGTGCAAAGAGGCGTCCCTACTATTCAGGGCCGCTTGGAAGATGCGCTTCGGCGCTTTTGCGAGCCAAAGGGACGGATTGCCGGTGCAGGACGCACAGATGCCGGTGTCCATGCGAGTGGACAAGTGGTGGCTGTGGAACTTGTATGGCGACATTCGTTGCAGAACCTGCAACGTGCGTGGAACGCTCATCTGCCACCCAGTATTGCGGTGCGGGGTCTGAAGGTTGCGCCAGCGGGATTTCATCCACGCTTTAGTGCAGAACGACGCACGTATCGTTATACAGTGATTGAGGGCAGTCGCTCAATGTTGGGACGTTCACCGCTGACAGACCGTTATGCGCTTTATGTGTCGCAAGCACTCGACATTGAAGCGATGCAAGCGGCAGCAGCGTTGATGGTTGGAGAACATGATTTTGCCACTTTTGGTCAGGCAACTCAAGGCAATAGTACGGTGCGGCGGGTGTTTGAAGCGAAGTGGCAGATAGTTACAGAGTCGTTGCCGAGTTTGGAAGATGAACCAACACGACGGTTTGTTTTGACGATTACGGCCAATGGCTTTTTGCGTAACATGGTACGTTGTTTGGTTGGAACGTTTTTGGCGGTGGGGCGTGCCGAATGGTCGCTCGCCGCAGTGGCGGATGCTCTTTCAGCACGCGACCGCAGCCGTTCAGCGCCGCCAGCTCCTCCACAGGGGTTGGTTTTGACGCAAGTGGTTTACCCAGATCATTTTGATCTGTGGACCCAGCGGCAAAGATAGAAATGCGGCACGACGAGTGTTGTGGTAAGAGCAATTAACGGAAAGCTCGCCAGCTTTTGTTTGGCGTGTGAAACAAACGAGTGTGGATTCATCTGGTAAAGAGGAGTAAGAAGCGTGAAGACATTTAGTCCAAGCGCCGAAGAAGCCGCTACCGCCCGCGAATGGTGGGTGGTGGATGCCGCAGGGCAGACCCTAGGGCGTCTGGCTTCGGAGATTGCCAAAATTTTGCGCGGCAAACACAAGCCAACATTTACTACCCATTTAGATACTGGGGATTTTGTGGTGGTGACGAATTGCGAGAGAATCGTGGTTACGGGTGATAAGCTGGACACTGTCCGCTACTATCGTCACTCGCGCTTCCCTGGCGGGCTGAAGAGCCGTACCATGCGTGAGCAGCTCGACCGATTCCCGGATCGGGTACTCTTGGCCGCAGTCAAGGGCATGATGCCCAAGACGCGTCTGGGACGTGCTCAGATGAAAAAATTGCGTATCTATCCGGGTGGCGAACATCCGCATGAGGCGCAACAGCCTAAAGTCTTGGAACTGTAGGAGGAATAGATGGCACAGTATATTGAGGCAGTGGGTCGCCGCAAGACTGCAACCGCCCGTGTGCGTATTTACCCAGGCACAGGCGAAATTGTCGTCAACGACAAGCCCATGGAGCAGTATTTTGGGCGCGCGTTGGATCGCATGATTTTGCGCCAACCACTCACATTGGTCGGTGCTGACAATACCTTTAACATCAGCGTCCATGTGAATGGTGGTGGTGAAGGCGGTCAGGCTGGCGCAGTGCGGTTGGGTATCTCGCGTGCGTTGACAATGAGCGATGCTAACTTACGTGGTGTGTTGAAGTCGGCAGGGTTTTTGACCCGCGATGCACGTGCCAAAGAGCGTAAGAAGCCAGGTCTCAAGCGCGCTCGTAAGGCCCCACAATACACCAAGCGCTAATCTGCCTGGTTGTATGGTTAGCCGTTGGCTTTGCACCAGCGCGCTATACACAAGTGTATATGACCATAAGCCTCTGGGTTGCAGCTTTGCTGCGTCGCCTGGAGGCTTTTGCATTGGGTACATGCTGTCAGAAGTGTTTAGTGTTTTAGGGAAATTTCGGGTGAATTATGAAAACACCGCCACCCTTTATCCGCACCGGGCTTTTACATGTGCCACAGCTTGATGCCGCGGCAGGGGAAGCTGTTAGCAAGCAATTGCACCAGTCACTGCGCCGCGTGGTGATTTTGCAAGAGAGCTATGCCGCCAGTGATCGACGTTGGCTGGAGAATACACTCTATAAATGGTGTGATGAAGATGAACTGGACTTGGTGCTGACGATTGGCGGGACGTACCCTGCTCCGGGGGCTGGTAGCCAAGAGATTGTGCCTGAAGTGACGCTGGCCTTGGTGGAGCGGTTGGTGCCTGGCTTGCCGGAAGCTATGCGTGCTTTTATGCGTGATGAGTTTCCTGCCGCGTCTTTGCATCGCGGGGTGGCTGGTATCCGCGGGCGCACATTGCTGATCAATCTTCCTGCGGGTGCGAAGGCTGCCGCTTTCTTCTTGGAAGCGATTGTTGAGGACTTGCCCTCCCTCTTGGCGCATTTGCGTTCTGATGCAGAGGCTCCGACGCTGGAAAGTATACTCATTGAGCAAGACAGTGAGCAAGATGAGGCCGTTGAGCATGAAGCGCAGGAGTACGAGGCGGGCGAACAGGAGAGCCAATTGCCTGTAGAATCAAAACCCGCTAAGCCCACATCCACGAACAAAGGATTGAACGCTGAGGATTTTGCGGCTTTTTTGCAGCGGCGCAAAGAGGGTAGAGAATAAACTTCTCGGAAGCCCCAAGCACACCCTGTTGGGCTTCCGAGAAGAGATTGCTTTAAGTGGTAGTGGTAAACTGGTCGCTTGTTATGCCGCAACCAACTCGGCGCGACGCTTGGCAATGGTCTCTAGCAGTTCTGTATAGGAGTCGGCAAACTTCTGCACCCCTTCTTGCTCTAGCTCATCCGTTACCTCAGAGAGCGAGATGCCATACTTCGCAAGCGCAACCACCTCTGCCTCTGCCTCCTCTACGCCTAGATCCACCGTCATCGTTGCTACGCCATGATCTTGAAAGTCCTCAAAGGTCTTGAGGGGCATGGTGTTGACTGTGTGTGGGCCAATCAGGTTGTCTACATAGAGCAGGTCGGGATACTCTGGGTTCTTTGTGCTGGTGCTTGCCCATAGGGGGCGTTGCAACTGTGCGCCTGCGGATGCAAGCGTTTCCCAACGTGTGCCTGTGAAGGTGCGCTGGAACTGGTTATAGGCTAATTTGGCATTGGCAAGCGCAATTTTACCTCGAAGTGCCAAAATATCCTCAGCTTGATCAGGGTACTTTTGGGCGGCCTTCTCCAGGCGGCTATCGACTGCGGAATCAACACGGCTGATAAAGAAGCTGGCAACTGAGGCAATCTTGTCGATTGCTTGTCCAGCAGCCTGACGTTGTTCGAGACCGCTTATGTAGGCGTCCATCACGGCGGCATAACGTTCCAGACTGAAGATCAAGGTTACGTTGATGTTGATGCCATCGGCAATGAGCTGGCGGATGGCAGGCAGACCTGCCAGGGTTGCAGGCACTTTGACCATGAGATTGGGGCGATTGACTGCCTGATGCAGTCGCCGTGCTTCGGCAATGGTCGCCTCGGTGTCAAGCGCCAAGTCGGGTGCAACCTCAAGGCTTACAAAACCATCATGCCCGTTGCTTGACTTGTAGACCAAGCTCAATACATCTGCCGCCGCTTGGATATCGGCAATGGCAAGAGTCTCGAAAATCTCTTTGGGTGAATCACTCTGCTTGGCAAGCCGCTGCAAATCCTCTTTATAGGCGTCGCTCTTGGAAATGGCTTGTTGAAAAATGGTGGGATTCGAAGTGACACCGCGCACACCAAGATCTACCATGCGCTTGAGTTCATCACTTTGCACCATGCCGCGTTCGATATAGTCAATCCAGATACTCTGACCTAGCTTATGCAGCGTTTGGATAGGGTTCATAGGTTCCTCCTTTGTTTGATACTACTCAAAACTCTTATTACATTATAGCCTTTGACAAAGTCGTTGAAAAGTGGGGGTAGACCCGTTCTGGTTTGCAATGGGCATCAATGAGAGGTAGTTAGTTTTAGGAGGCTCTTTAAAAGAATATTGGGCAGGATAGTTTGCGCGCGTTGGAATGGAGCGTTTGACAAAATGGGAGAGCGCGACTAAACTGTAGAAATGCTACTATGTTTTTCGTAGCGACGCTTACAGCGTGATACGCTATATCTTGCGATAATAGTGCTATATTTATTTGTCGCAGTTGACTTAACTTACCGCTGTGCAGCGGCCAAGCAAGTAACTAATTAGTCAGTACACATCAAGGAGTGAAGCATGAGCAAGCCGGTACCTGTAACAGACAATACCTTTGAGTCGATGGTTGTTGAGTCAGATCAGTTAGTGCTGGTCGATTTTTGGGCAACCTGGTGTGGGCCCTGTCGGCAGATTGCCCCCATCTTGGATGAACTGGCCGTGGAATTGGATGGCAAGTTGACCATTGGTAAGCTAGATGTGGATGAGAACCAGAGCACGGCAGCAGCTTATGGCGTCTTTAGCATTCCGACACTACTGCTCTTCAAGAATGGTGAGCCAGTAGAGCGCATCGTCGGCTTCAAGCCAAAGGGTGCGTTGTTGGGTCAGATCCAACCTCACCTGAGCTAATTGCGCTTGGTGTGCTTAGCATTCTGAATTAAATAATTAAAGACATCCCAGGATAGCATTTCTATCCTGGGATGTTTCTGTTGATACACTACTGATGGCACCAGTTCAATTTTTGCAGATTGGTCTCCTGTGGGCTGAATGATATAATCGCGTAGTTCTTCGTTTTTGCTCCCAAAGCTTTCTCGCACGATGCTAAACCCTTTTACCGCATCAATGCTTGTACATCAATGTTTGTATTTATTTTTGCATTAGCCACTTGGAGGATCCCCACATGGCCGAATTGACCAAGATTGTCCTGTCGGAACAGGATATGCCAACCCATTGGTACAACATTAGTGCTGACTTGCCCGCGGCAGGCGTTGAAATGCCACCCCCGTTGCACCCTGGCACCAAGCAGCCGATTGGCCCGGCTGACCTTGCGCCGCTCTTTCCAATGGCGATCATCCTGCAAGAGGTGAGCACCGAACGATATATCGAGATTCCCGATGAGGTGCAAGATATTTATAAGCTGTGGCGGCCCACTCCGCTTTATCGAGCGCATCGTTGGGAAAAGGCTCTCGATACCCCTGCACACATTTATTACAAGTATGAAGGGGTCAGTCCATCGGGTAGCCATAAGACGAATACTGCGGTTCCCCAAGCTTACTACAACAAGCAAGAGGGTGTTAAGCGCATTACGACTGAGACGGGTGCGGGACAATGGGGCAGCGCGTTGAGCTTTGCTTGCCAGACTTTTGGTATTGAGTGCAAGGTTTACATGGTGAAGATCAGCTATGAGCAAAAGCCTTACCGCAAGCTGATGATGCAAAGTTGGGGCGCAACGGTGGTGCCTAGCCCTAGCAGTGAGACCAATGCAGGACGTAGCATTTTGGCTGCCAATCCTGATAGCACGGGCAGCTTGGGGATTGCCATTTCTGAGGCTGTGGAAGAAGCCGCCACGCGCGAAGACACCAAGTATGCATTGGGCAGTGTATTGAACCATGTGCTGCTGCATCAGACGGTGATTGGGCAAGAGGTGATTAAGCAATTAGAACTTATCGGGGCAGATTGGCCTGATGTGGTGGTCGGCTGCACAGGGGGTGGCAGTAACTTTGGCGGATTTGCGTTCCCCTTCCTGCGCGAGAACATTACCAATGGCAAGCAGACACGCGTGGTTGCTGTGGAACCGGCGGCTGCGCCGAGCCTGACGCGCGGTATCTATGCCTATGACTTTGGCGACACCGCCGCAATGACGCCGCTGTTGAAGATGCACACGCTCGGTCACGACTTCATGCCTGCGCCGATCCACGCTGGCGGGCTGCGCTATCACGGCATGAGCGCACAGATCAGCGCACTGAAGGAGGCTGGACTTATTGAGGCCGAAAGCATCAAGCAGCGGGCGGTTTTTGAGGCTGCATTAAGCTTTAGCCGTTCTGAGGGCATTCTTCCTGCACCAGAACCCTCCCACGCCATCTATAAGACGATGCAAGAGGCGTTGGCGTGCAAAGAGAGTGGCGAAGCCAAGACGATTGTCTTCAATCTCTGTGGGCACGGCCATTTTGACATGGCGTCGTATGAGGCTTACCTGTCTGGACGCATGAGCGATTATGAGTTCTCGGAGACAGAGTTGCAGGAGAGCTTGTCACACTTGCCGCAGGTGGCATAGCGATACTCTTTTTCACCGCAAATAAAGGGCCACTCTGTCAGCTGATCAGAGTCTCCTCGGCATAGCATGATAGACCTACGTACCCTACCTGTGGTTGCATAAACTTCAGGTAGGGTGCTTTTTGTGTTAGCGTCGAATGGGGCGTACCAGGGCAATGCGAATGAGGTAGAGCACGCCCAGCACAACGGCATCTAGCACGATGACAAAGAGCAACGCGCTGGAGAAGTTTTGCAGGGTGGGGGTGAGCCATTGCATAGCGGCTGTTGCGCCTTGCAGCGGCATCCCAAGGAAGATATAGAGTACAACCGCCACAATGCTGTAGAGCAGGACAGGCTTGATTGGCTCACGATCACTGGCGCTGGGCATCATAGCATTGGCAATGGTAAAGAGCAGATAGGCCCAGAGTAGACCGCTGGGGCGATTAAGTTCTTGACGGACGGCGGCTGTGGCTTGCCCCCATTCCCCTTGTGCAATGCGCTGGGTAATCAGTTGGGCATCAAAGATGATGTTGCCAATGGTTGTTACCAGCACAACACCGACTAAGAGTGGTGCAATCCCGACGAGGCTATCGCGGATGGGGTCGCGGCTTTCTACACTGACACTGCCCAAGCCAATGTATTTGCCCTGGCGTTTGGGCCAAACGCGAAATTTCCCGGTCTTGAGACCGAGGAGGCGCGCCATGATCCAGTGTGCGCTTTCGTGAATGATGATACCAGGCAAGAAGATGAGGAAGATGGCAAGCGTAGCACTGTCTTGTGAGCGCGTAAGGGTGTAGAAGGGGAACTGGATGTGGAGGCTGATTTGGCGGTTAAGCCATGCCAAAATGAGCAGGAGAAAGATCGACCCCACCAGCGGCGGCAATGTTGTGGCGAGGTCAGCCATCTGTTGCTCAGGCACAGCCTCTGTCACTCCTTGGGGCAGCCCTAGGGCGCAGTTTCCAGATTATAGGTGAGGCTTGCAAGGTACCAGCAACCGTCGCTGTTGAGCATCTCCCAGCGGTCGCCTGCCGGGGCAATCTCATCACCAATCGTGGTGGTAGATTCTACATGGGCGCGGTCGCCATCAATTGTAATGATTTCGTCGCCATGATTGACCAATGTGGGCGCACCGGGAAAGACTGTGCGTACATAGCGATGACGAATGGCATCTTTGCCATCCCACATCTGGTCATCATCAGCATTATCCGGTGTGTTTTTGGCATCTACCACTTTGCCTTCCTCAATCCAGAGCCGCATCAAGGGGTCAATGTCTTGTGCGACTACCAATTCTCCCTCTGCATTGAGCAGCGCTATAATTGCCTCCTCCGCATTTGCAGTCGCTGACAGCGCGCAAGATCCCCCCAAGGGGGCTGCTGTCGGTGTTGGCTGTGGCGTGGGGGCGGCGTTGCTACATGCGGCTAGCAGGAGGCACCCTGCAATCAGTAGCAGGAGGGGATGTGATAGGGAGATGCGTGCAGGGCGAGTAAGTAAGTGTGTCACGAGCTTATACACCAGGAGCCTGGGCACGTTTGAATAGATGCCGAACAAAATCAGCATGGAGTCCCAAAGTCTCTTCGCTTGAGCCATAGCGTGAAGAGGTGAGCTTAAAGAGCACAATGCCATCTTTCAACTCGCGGGATTGGTTGGGAAAGAGATAGAAATAGAAGACGATGTGTTCTGTGTTCACCTCTTTTCCTGGAAAGAGTTTGCTGGCTTCCATCCACAAGCCATGAACTTCGCCCCCATCTTCCAGCGGAATTGCCTTGGAACTAAGGTTGTACTGCCAGCCATCGGCGTCATAGCAGATGTCGGGCGCATGGAAAGGCTGGGAACTGCGTCCGCCGATCATGCTCAACCACATATATTGTCCTTGGCTGTTGTTATAGAGACGTTGCACATACTGTTCTGGATCCAGAAGGATAATCACCTCTTGATTACTCTCTGGAACTTCCTCGCCCTTCCAATCACTAAAGGTCAGCGGCACGTTGGTCAACTCTGCATCCAGGTCAAAACGTGCCTTTGCAATCACCTGAATTTCGCGATCGGTGCGCTGCCAATAATCCAAGTCGGCAATATAGGCGAGGGTGTTGGCTGGCGACTCTACGCGGCCCCATAAGGTTGGTGCCAATTGTGGGCTGTATGCCACAGCCGCACCTCCGACTAACAACAATCCTGCAACAAAACCACGCCGCGTGGTCAATGCTTGCTTAGGCGTTAGCCCATCAGCATTGCCTGTAGCGTTTTTTGTTGCATCACCAGAACTCTTTGGGGAATCGGGTGGGGTATTGTTTGAAGCCATAGATGTTTTATCCAAGTGACCTAGATGACTTCCGGACGTAGGCTGTCACAACGCAACAGCTTTGTCAGCGGAACTATCAAGGCCAACACAATCACAAAAAAGGCTAGGCCAGAGTAGTCATGGTAAAAGACAAAACCGGCTTGCGCACCCCACTCTCGTGCCACAAAGAGCAATGATGCCACACGAAGAATGTTACCCAAGATTGCCAAAGGCACCGCCAGTAGCACGAGGGCGATGCGCCCCCACAGCGGGCCATCGACCAGATAGGCTGCGAGTACCAGCAGTGCTATCAGCGCAATTAATGAGTTTACACCGCTACACTGAGCGCCGATGAGCAGATCGGCATTGGGTAGCTTTACAGCATTGCCGATAATCTCTACATCCAATCCCAAGAAGCGTGCTAATCCACCAGCGCAGACCCCCGTAAACATGGCGAGGGGCAGTGTGTACCGATCGATAAAGGGCAGAGGGACCATCAAAGCGAGGTAGGCGATTGGAAAGAGAAGACGCTTGGCAACATT